>JAVBPN010000287.1:0-23515 GCA_031549585.1 Bacteroidales bacterium | reverse complement strand
ACACTAACGACGTAATGTCTCTCACTGACGCGCCTAATACCTTGCGGACACCGATTTCTTTACGGCGGTTCTCTGCCATGTATGCCGATAATCCAAATAAACCAAGGCATGAAATAAAAATAGCAAACCCTGCAAACCACGTAGCCAACGCACCGGTGCGTTGTTCATCGGAAAACTTGCGTGCATAGCTTTCATCCACAAACGTATATTCAAATAAAAAATCGGAATTGTAGGTTTTGAATATCTGTTCGACCTGTGTCAAATTATCAGCCATACGATTATCGCCGTTTAGCCTGATATTCATGATCCGGAACCAACCTGCGGGGCCTCCGATAACCATCGGCGGTATCGGTTCATAAGGTGACCCTATAACAAAATCCTTCACCACGCCTATCACATGCCACTCCTTGCCTTCGTCTTGGATCAACTGCCCGATGGGATCACCAAATCCCATGATTTTTACTGCCGCTTCATTGAGCAACATGGCCGTAGAGTCGGTAGTATATGTATGAACATCAATATCACGGCCTTGAAGTATGGTTATCCCGGTTGTTTTTGCCCACCCTGCATCCACATAATAACGGTTGAAAATGGTACGGTCTTCCGGATCTTTCCCCGGCCAGTTTATACCCCAACCACTATTCCATCCGTCTGTCATAGGCGACATAGTACGGGTAACCGATGTTGCTGTCCCCGAACGAAGTAATTCGTTATGGATCATTTCCTGATTCTTATCCATTTGTTCGGTCAGGTGCACATAAATCAAGTGGTCTTTGCTATACCCCGTATTCCGATCCTGCGCATATTGAATCTGACGATGTATGACCATGGTAGAGACGATCAATATGATGGCAAAAGTAAATTGCGTGATAATCAGTATTTGCCTTGGCCTCACCAAACCACTCTTACTTTTGAAGATGTCTTTCAATACTTTAACAGGAAGAAATGAAGACAGGTAGAAGGCAGGATAGCTGCCTGCCAATATGCCCGTAAAGAGCACAAAAACCAATAACGTTGCCCAAAATCCGATGCTCCCAACATTTATGTTTAACTGTCCATTGACCAGCGTATTGAAAAACGGTAAGCTGAACCATACCATCACTGTTGCAATGGCAGCAGCAATGGCAGCAATAAGTATCGATTCTCCCAGAAATTGTTTCACCAACATGCCGCGCTGAGCACCCATTACTTTGCGTACACCCACTTCACGGACACGTTTGGTGCTGCGGGCAGTACTCAAATTCATAAAATTAATGCAGGCAATGAATAATACCAATAAAGCTATAAGGCTGAACAACCGTACCGTTTCAATCAGGCCTCCCACAGCCTGTTTATTTTCCACCTTGGAATAAAGGTACCATTTATCCACAGGATACAGGAAAGGCTCGGAGAGATCTTCTCCATTTGTGTGTTGCTTGATAACGTCTTTAATGGCAAGGTTGACATCATCTACTTTAGCCCCGGGTTGCAACTCTACATAGGTATGCGTGGAATAGTTACTCCAACGTTCATCATACCGGCCGGTTTCTTTAAGCGACAAGTATGGCCGTATTGCAGCAAATTTGAAACGGGTGTTGTTGGGCAAATCAGATAGTACACCCGTTACTTTTACCAGATCTCTGGCCTCCATGATGAGGTCTTTTCCTATGGGATCTTCATCTCCGAATATCCGGACAGCAGCATCTTTCGTCAGTACAATGGAATGAGGATCATTTAAAACCGTATTTATATCACCTTGCAACAACGGAAAACTGAACATGGTAAGGAATCCCGGATCGGCCACTGCCACATCCATATAGATTTTTTTTTCTCCATAAGTAATTAATTCAGGACTCATGGTATATCGTGTCATATTGATAATGTCAGCATAATCTTCGACCAATGTGGGCCCGATGATTTTGGATGACCCACGCCAACTGCCCACATGATCGCTATTACTCCACACCCAATACAGCTGCTTTTCCTTTTCATGAAACCGGTCGTAACTCCACTGGTTATATACCCATAGCATAATGAGCATTGCTGCTGCCATTCCTATAGCCAGTCCCCCAATGTTGATAACAGAATAAACCCCGTTTCGCCGGATATTACGTAATGCAATTTTTAAATTGTACAACATAGAACTATAAATAAGTGATAAACGATGAACTATGAGTGATGAGTTTTTTATCTTACGGTCTTACGTGTCTTGCGATCTTACGGTCTTCTTTTATTCTGTTTTAATCGAATTAATCGGATTCGTTCGTGCAGCTTTGATGGCTTGCCAACTCACTGTAAATAAGGCAATACCAATGGTCAATATGGCTACAACCGCAAACAGCCACCACGGAATATTGGTGCGGTAAGCATATCCGTTGAGCCATTTGCTCGTAGCCCACCAAGCAACAGGTATGGCAATAAGGAGAGATATGGTGACCAATATTAAAAATTCACGGGATAATAAAGAGGTAATATTCACAACCGAAGCGCCCAATACTTTCCGAACACCGATTTCTTTACGTCGATTCTCAGCCATGTAGGCCGATAAGCCGAATAGTCCAAGACATGAAATAAAGATCGCCAATCCGGCAAACCACGAAACCAATGTGCTTGTACGTTGTTCTTCAGCAAATTTGCGGGCATAAGTTTCATCAACAAATGTATATTCAAAAGGATAATCAGGATCGTATGTACGGAATATCTGCTCTATTTTTGCCAGATTATCACGCACAGCGTTAGCTCCATTCAATTTAATATGTATGGTCTCAAAAAATCCGGCAGGCCCGCCTATGATCATAGGTGATACCGGATTATAAGGTGATTCCAATACAAAGTCACCAACTACTCCTACCACATGCCAATCCTTACCGCTGTCCTGAATAATTTGACCAATTGGGTCATTGAATCCCATTAACTTCACAGCCGCTTCGTTCAACAACACTGCCGTGGAGTCTGTAGCATAAGTATACATATCGATATCGCGCCCCTGCAGGATTTTCACTCCGGTAGTTTCTGACCATCCTGCATCCACATAATAAAGGCTAATCATGGTACGATCATCAGGACTTTTCCCCGCCCAATTCACTCCTCCCGTATTGGCTCTTAGGTTGGTCATGTACGACATGGTACGCGTCATCGACGTAGCTGCTTCAGTACGAAGCAATTCCTGACGGATTAAAGCCTGATTTTTGTTTTTCTGTTCACTAAGACCTATAGTGATCAACTGATCCCTGTTATATCCTGCATCGCGATTTTGCGCATACTGAATCTGCCGGTGTATGACCAAAGTAGCGACAATCAGGATAGCTGCAAATGTAAATTGAGTAATAACCAATAATTTTCTTGGGGTAATCCACTGATCCCTTTCTTTGAAAACATTTTTCAAGACCTTGACCGGAAGAAAAGATGACAGGTAAAATGCAGGATAACTACCAGCCAATATACCTGTAAGCAATATGAACACGAATAAAGCAATCCATAATCCTATGCTACCAAAACTCAGATGCAATTGCCCACCCATTAATATATTGAAAAACGGCAAGCTCGACAATACCAACAAGATTGCCAAAACACCAGCAATCGCAGCAGTTAATACCGATTCGCCTAAGAATTGGCCTATTAACGTTTTTTTACGTGCACCCATCACTTTTCGTACTCCTATTTCCCGGGAGCGCTTGGCGCTACGAGCAGTGCTCAGGTTCATAAAATTGATGCATGCAATGAGTAAAACCAGTAAAGCAATAAGTGCAAACATCCTTACTGTTTTAATACGCCCACCAACAATTTGTCCGTTTTCAAATACAGAATAAAGATGCCATTTGGCAGCAGGATATAAAAGAGGCACACTCTTATTGTTATCATTAGTATGTTGCTTGATCACATCACGAATAGCAAAATTTACATCAGCTACTTTAGCTCCGGACTGCAATTCTATGTAAGTGGCCGTAGAGTAACTCCACCATGATTCACTATAATCCAAACCCGCTGCCTTGATGAACAAAAAAGGACGTACCACATCAAACTGGAAACGTGTATTTGCCGGCAGATTAGCCAATATCCCGGTCACGGTCATCGGAAATTGAGCCTGAACAGTGACCGTTTTTCCCATTGGATCTTCGTTGCCAAACAATCGCCTAGCTGCTTCCTCCGTGAGAAGTATTGAATAAGGATCATTCAAAGCTGTATGAGCATCTCCTTGCAACAACGGAAAACTAAACATGGTCAAAAATCCCGGATCTGCCTGTGCCAGTTCCATATTTAACCTCTTATCATTATAAGAGATCAGTTGTTGCCATGATTTATACCTAGCCATGTCGGCAATCTCAGGATAATCCTGCACCAACGTCGGTCCAATAATTTGGGTAGTCCATTCAAAACCGCCCCACTCATCATTGATATTCCAAACACTATATAACCGGTCTGCTTTTTCATGAAACCGGTCGTAACTCCATTGGCTATATACCCAAAACATAATAAGCATGGCAACAGCCATGCCTACAGCCAATCCTCCAATATTGATCACGGAATAAATACCGTTTCGCCGGATATTTCGTAAAGCGATTTTTAAACGATGAAACATAGAAAAATTAAGTGATGAGTGATGAATTTTTTTATCTTACGGTCTTACGTGTCTTGCGATCTTACGATCTTCTTTCATTCTGCTTTAATTGAATTAACCGGATTGGTACGTGCAGCTTTAATAGCCTGCCAGCTTACTGTAAATAAAGCAATTCCAATAGTCAATACGATTACAATAAAGAACAACCACCACGGCATATTGGTATGATAAGCGTATCCATTGAGCCATTTATTCATGGCAAACCATGCAATGGGCATAGCAATAAACAGAGAAACCGACACCAGTATCAAAAATTCGCGAGACAATAACGACGTAATGGTTACAACTGAAGCACCTAACACCTTACGCACGCCAATTTCCTTCCTGCGGTTTTCTGCCATATAAGCTGATAACCCAAACATCCCAAGGCATGAGATAAAAATAGCCAGCCCGGCAAACCAAGTAACTAACACACCGGTACGTTGCTCTTTCTTGAACTTGCTAGCGTAGTTTTCGTCCACAAAAGTGTATTCAAAAGGGTAATCGGAATTATATTTCCTGAATACAGGTTCAATCTTTGCTAAGTTATCAGCCGTACGATTAGCCTCATTTAACTTGATATTCAGTACACCAAAAAAAGCCATTGCAGGACCACCCACAATCATTGGAGTTGTTGATTCATAAGGCGATTCCTGGATAAAATCTTTTATGACACCCACTACATGCCAATCCTTTCCTAAATCCTTGATTATTTGACCAATCGGATCAGTAAAACCCATTACCTTTACAGCCGTTTCATTCAATAACATGGCAGAAGAATCAGTTGAATAGGTGTAAATGTCGATATCACGGCCTTGTAGTATTTTTACTCCGGTTGTTTTTTCCCATTCGGAATCCACAAAATAACGATCAAATACGATACGATCTTCCGGATCTTTGCCCTGCCATTGAACGCCCCAAGTAGTATACCATCTCTCTGTCATAGGAGAAAGAGTCTGGGTAACAGAAGTAACTGCTCCCGTACCAAGCAATTCCTGACGGATTAATTCGAAATTTTTTCTTATTTGATCCGTAGTTTCCATATAAATCAATTGATCCCTGTCATATCCTACAGGACGATCTTGGGCATACTGCACCTGCCGGTGAATGACCATCGTAGATATCAATAATATAACTGCAAACGTAAATTGAGTAACGATCAATAACTTTCTCGGTGTGACAAAACCTTGCCTGCCCTTAAAAATACCTTTCAGTACCTTAATCGGAAGGAAAGAAGACAAATAAAACGCCGGATAACTGCCAGCCAAAACACCGGTAAATAAGACAAACATCAATAAGACAACCCATAAGGATATATCACCAAAGTTCAAACGCAGGTGTTCTCCCATCAATGAGTTAAAAAACGGCAAACATGCAAACACAATGATCAAAGCAAATAGAAAGGCAATGGCTGATGTTAATATAGATTCACCCAAAAATTGCCGCATCAATAGTCCTTGACGAGCTCCCATCACTTTGCGAACACCTACCTCACGAGCACGTTTTTCGCTACGGGCAGTGCTCAAGTTCATAAAATTAATGCATGCTATCAGCAAAATCAACAATGCAATGAGGCTAAACAAACGTAAAGTTTCGATAGGCCCGCCTGCTGGCTTACCATTTTCAAATTTGGAATAAAGATTCCACCGGGCAGCAGGATTCAAAAAGGCTTCGGTTTGTTCCTTGCCGTCTGTATGCTGCTTGATGATGTTTCTAACCTCCGCATTCACCTGATCACCATTCGCTCCAGCACGCAACTCCACGAATGTAAAAGTTGACATGCTAAACCAATCTTCACTGTAGTTGCCGGTTTCTTTCAATGTCACAAATGGAATCAACACATCAAATTCAAACCGGGTATTTCCGGGTAAATCTTTCATTACGCCAGTAACAATGGCTTCCCGTTTGGCATCGCGCACCAGTGTTTTTCCCATTGGATCTTCGTTACCAAATAATCGTTTTGCTGCATCTTGCGTCAAAATGATGGATTGCGGATTGTTTAAGGCAGTACTGATATCCCCTTGTAGCAAAGGAAAACTGAACATAGTCAAAAATTCCGGATCAACCAGCACTGTTTCCATCCTAAGCTTTTTATCGCCAATGGTATACAATTGCTTTCTATCCGATTTAAATCTTGTCATATTGACCACATCTGCATATTCCTCTACCATGGCAGGCCCAATAATCTGCGAAGTCCATTCCAAATCGCCATACCGCTCATTGTGACACCACACACTGTACAGTTGATCTTTTTTCCCATGAAAACGATCGTAGCTCCATTGGTTATATACCCACAACATAATCAACACAGCAGCCGCCATTCCTACGGCCAACCCTCCGATATTGATCACAGAATAAACACCGTTCCGCCGGATGTTACGTAATGCAAGCTTGAAATTGAGATACATAAGAATGAGTGTTAAGTGATGAATTAGGAGTGATGAGCTTTTACTATTTCTTACGGTCTTACTATCTTACACGTCTTACGGTCTATGAATTGACAATTCGTCCGTCCAATAACTCGATAACCCGATGGCCATAAGCGGCATTTTTTTCAGAATGTGTCACCTGAACAATGGTTACACCGTCTTCTTTATTCATCGTCGTGAAAATATCCATGATTTCTTCACCCTGCTTTGAATTCAGGTTTCCGGTTGGTTCGTCCGCCAGCAAAAGTTTAGGTTTGGTAATCAATGCACGGGCGATGCCCACCAATTGTTGCTGCCCACCTGAAAGCTGAGCCGGAAAAAGATCTTTTTTACCCACAATATTGAACCGGTCAAGAATATCGGCTACAGCTGCTTTGCGTTCGCTCGATTTCATGTTGTGATAAATCAACGGCGTTTCGATATTTTCCTGTACTGTTAATTCATCTATCAAATGATAGGCTTGGAAAATAAACCCGATATTACCCTTATGCAAATCTGTCCGTTGGCGCTCTTTAAGACCTTGAACCGGTTGATCGAAAAAATCGTATTCACCTTCATCAAACGTATCGAGCATGCCCAACACATTCAATAATGTACTCTTACCCGAACCTGACGGCCCCATGATGGAAATAAATTCACCTTGCTGGATAGTTAAATTGATATCTCGCAATAAAAACACCCGTCCGCTGCCGGTATTTACCCATTTTGTCAGGTGTCGCGTTTCTAATTTTAAAGCCATAACTTTTATTTTTTACTATTTAGTTTAAAAGAGCGCAAGACATGCGAGATTGTAAGAAAATGATCTATTGGAACTTTGATCAAGCGAATTGAATCATGAAGAAAAATTAAATCAAAAAGGTTTTGATCATATACGTAAGCGTCTCAGCTCTTACGATCTTACTATCTTACACGTCTTACGGCCTTAATTCTTTTCTGCTGTTGAAGCGTACACTATTTCTTTCAAGAAATTTTCAGACACCGTCTGTCCGTCAAGCATATGCACAATGCGATGGCTATAACGGGAATCATGATCACTATGTGTTACCATTATAATGGTTGTTCCGGCTTCGTTGAGTGAAGTAAGCAACTGCATTACATCCTGCCCGTTACGGCTATCGAGATTACCGGTAGGTTCGTCCGCCAATATCAGTTTGGGGCTATTTACCACAGCACGTGCCACGGCCACACGTTGTTGCTGGCCTCCCGAAAGCTGCGACGGAAAGTGATTACGGCGATGCATCATTTGAACCCTGTCCAATGCATGTTCTACTTTAATTTTCCGCTCGTCCGATTTGATATTGTTGTATATCAAAGGCAATTCTACATTTTCATATACAGTCAGTTCGTCAATCAAGTTAAAACTCTGAAACACAAATCCGATATTTTCCTTACGGAGATTACAACGCTTGTTTTCATTGAACTTTGCCACTTCAATACCATTAAACATAAAGCTTCCTGAAGTAGGCTCATCCAACATACCGAGTATATTCAGCAATGTAGATTTGCCACAACCAGAAGGCCCCATGATGGCCACAAATTCATGCTCATCAATATTGAGCGACATTTTGTTCAACGCTACCGTTTCAACTTCTTCCGTACGGTAAATTTTTTCTAAATCAGTTATTTTGATCATGATGTTAAATTATTTAAGATTCGGGATTTTTATTTTTGGGTTTCGTATATCAACCTGTTTCGAAACCATGAATTTACAATTTTATATTATTTGATTACTAATTCTTGTACGTCGCCATAATTTTCATAGCTGTTAACGATGACGCGATCGCCGGGTTCTAATCCTTCCAATACCTCGTAATAATCGGGATTCTGACGGCCAATACGAATCGATGTACGATAAGCGGTGCTGCCATCTTTGGATAATTTGAAGATCCAGTTACCACCTGTCTGTTGGTAAAAACCTCCGCGAGGGATGATCAATGCTTCAGCCTCATCGCTCAAAGCAATACGGATTTGTAACGACTGGCCACGACGGATATTTTCGGGAACAGCTCCAGCAAAGAACATGTCTACAGCAAAACGGCCATTGGTCACTTGGGTATATACTTTCTTAATGGTAAGTGTGAATGTACTATCTCCGCGTTTGTATTGCCCTTCCAAACCCGTATAAATACGCGAGATATAATGTTCATCCACATCCACGCGAACTTTAAATCCGCTCAATACGTCCACCTGCCCAACGCGTTCTCCTTTATTCTTATTCTGTCCGATCTCGGCATCCAATGAAGTAAGCTGCCCATCCACCGGAGAGGTTACTGTTAAGTCACTAAACTTACGACGCATCAACTCCAACGCATTATGTGCCCGTACGTATGATTCCTCTAGTTGTACCAGCTGTTGTGCCGAAGCTATGGAGTCTTGCTTTAAAATTTCGATGGTCAATTTTTTCTTTTCCATCTGATAGTAATAATCATTCTCTGATTTAATATATTCTTGCATAGGTATAGCCGATTTATCCAATAGCTTATTCAGAGAATATATCCGTTCGGCTTCTCTCAATGCATTATCCACATCCACCATTTGATTCAATTTAGCAATGGTATTTTGCCGGGCAGTATTTTGAGAAATTTGCATATTCGTGAGCAAACTATATACGCTGGTTTCCTGAGAAACAAGGCTCATCTCCAAATCAGTATTGCGCAATTGCAAAATCGGTTGCCCTTTCTTAAGCACTACTCCATCTTCCACAAAAATTTCTTCTACCCGACCACCTTCCTGCAAATCAAGGTATATGGTCGATACCGGCTGAACAATTCCCGTCACCGGAATAAATTCTCTGAACTTATCTTCTTTCGCCGTTCCGATACTGATCCGGTCTGCTTCGACATTCAGCCTCGACTTCCCTATTGTTGATATAGAGATGGTCGCCAATGTAGCGACAACTGCGACCGCAACAGCTATAGTAATGATTTTTTTTGCGGTCCATTTCTTTTTTTCTATTTTCCTATCCATGATTGTTCTTATTGTTCACCTCATTACAGACAACGTCTATGCCATTGTAATAAATGATTAAAAATTAAATATTTACGGATAATGATTGTAAAAAAAGTGTTCGGAAACGGACACATTGTGTTCGCTGATGATACATTTCATATTATCCACATAAGCTCGTATATTACTTTGTTGGTCGACATATTGCAGAAATAAGACATTTTTTGCATTATTGAACATAAAAAATTTCCAATTCATTTTTTTCATATATTTGCATTACCCTATTGGACTTAGGTTAAGGATACAAAATATAAAAAACGGATAATTAGATCCTGCTTGTTTTACTGTTTAGTGAAGAGAAAATATTTTTGAGAATTTTTATTCACGGATTTTGTTAATTATTGAATTATTCTAACAACCAAATATTTAATCATTTAATAAATACACAATGGAAAATAGACGCGATTTTGTAAAAAAAGCATCTGTGTTGGCTGCCGGAGGATTACTAGCCGGTAACATACAGGCTGCATCTGCTGCATCCGTACAAGGCAAAGCCAAAAAGGTCGTCGGCCTTCAAACGTATTCGGTAGCCAGAGAATTAGCTGCTGACGTTCCCGCCGGCATGAAAAAACTAGCAAGTATTGGTTATAGTAACTTAGAATTGGCCGGATATAGCGATGGTAAAATTGGCGATATAGCTGTTGCTGAATACCGTAAAATTGCCGAAAGTGCTGGATTAAAAATAACAGGAGCGCATGTAAATCCTCCCGGTAGAGAAAAATACAGCAATAGCAATAAAGATGCCCTTTATGAATGGTGGAAAAAAACTATAGCCGACCATGTTACATTAGGCGTTCGTTCATTGGTACAACCGTCTATGCCTATTATGGAAACCCATGATGACGTAAAAATGGTTTGTGAAGTATTCAACAAAGTTGGCGAAATGAGCAAAGCTGCTGGATTCAAATGGGGGTACCACAATCATAGCAACGAGTTCAGGCGTATTGTCAAGCCGGATGCACAGCCTCCTGCAGAAGGCGCCCAAAGACCCAGAGGACCACAGGGCGATGTGATTTACGATCTGATGCTTGCAGGAACCGACGCATCATTGGTATTTTTTGAAATGGATGTTTATTGGACCGTGATGGGACAAAATGATCCGATCGAGTATTTCAATAAATATCCAAACCGATTCCCAATTCTACACATCAAAGACCGCCTTATATTAGGTGAATCGGGCATGATGAATTTTGAAACCATTTTCAAGAAAGCATATGCCAACGGATTGAGCGAATATTTCGTTGAATTGGAAGGAATTCGTCCTGATGCAGGTATGACTCAATTTGAGGGTGTGGCAAAATGCTATGACTATCTGGCCAACGCTCCTTTTGTAAAATAATCACCGGATTTTTTCCGAATAAACAATGTAATTGGATGGTGGCATGCTGAAAACATGTAATCATCCAATTATTTTTTGATGGCGATCTTATCTACTACACCGGTAGTGCATTTAGAAAATGCGTTTCATTTATCATTTTGGCTAAAGCCCTTATCGTGAATTAAAATTTGTAGCCGTCAGCTAAAGCTAGACGGCAATGAAAATCATCAAATTCATTGACGTTGGATTAATCGCCTTCGGCTCATGAAATCGTTCATCCAACGGATAATAAATACAATATTATTAAGGCTTTAGCCGAATTGCAATCTAGAAGTTTTTCTCCAAATGCACTACGGGTTTACTACATATTATTTTCAAAAAGTACCGGTATGTACCAGTACTTTTTTATCGAAAAAAGACTATGTGATCTCAGCGAATCAAAAGAATAAATATGGATATCGCAACATTTACCGGCTTACTTTGGGATAAAAGGCGTTTTCAATATGTTCGATTTGAACAGTCTTTCCCATCACTATAGATATGACATCAAAACGGGTTTCCACATCCAAATCATTTTTCTCGATGTATGCATTCGCTGCTTTCACAAGCAAGTTTTGCTTAGTTTTATTGACCGCTACATAAGGATCAACCACCGGATTTCCCATTCGGGTTTTCACTTCAACAATCGCTAAATCAATCCCTTTACGGGCAATAATGTCTATTTCCTGATGATGGTTACGCCAATTCCGTTCAAGAATTTGATAACCGTTCTTGATAAGGTAATCTACAGCAATATCTTCTCCTCTTTTGCCCGTATCGATATGTCCGGACGTTTCCATACAAAAGATTATTAGTCTAAATCTTCTATTGTCAATATTTCAATGGCCGAAGCACAGCTATTGCCATAGGAATATGCAATATTCGGATATCCATTTACCGTCAATGTGCAAACTCCTTGCAAAGCCTTATTGCAACTTGCATTCAAATATAAAGTACCATTAAGTGTTTCACTTTTTACAACAGCATTGGTATATGTCAATTCCGAGTTACCGTATAATTGCCCCTTCGCGGTTCCGGTAAACGTCCATACATCATCGCTTGCATCGGTCTTTGTGCTGGCTCCTTCCACTTGCGTATATACACCATCGGTAATAGCTACTGAAATATCTTGTTGGCGGGCCTCCTCTAAATTATAAATTATACCATTGCTCACAGTATATGCATAAGTGTTCAACTGCGCTTCTGTCCCGGCTGCTGGATCGGTAGTATATGTCATAGTAATCGTACCAGCCACACGTTGGTCGTTAACGGCAAAACTTGTTAGTTCAACACGTGCTTGCTTGTCCTTCACATGGTACATACCGACATCCGGCAATGTCACTTTCATACTTCCTGAAAGCCTCACTGCTCCTGATGTCCAATTGTTATATTCGATAGAAATAACATAAGTTGTTTCATTGGCACTATAAATCATTTTTTTGTAAGATGATCCGGAGGTTTGAACGATTTCATTGGTAGGATATCCCAAATCATCTATTTGCGCCCAAGCATTTTCAGCTTCCCTAAATATGGCATGATAATAAAGGGTAGCTTGGGTATTTTCAAAAACCATATCCTCCGTAGAATAACTTTCTTCACTATCCTTCTTACAACCCAAAAGCATTATCAAAAATGCAACAGCCAATAATACACTTTTCACCTTCATAATATTTGATATAAATTCAAATGCAAAGATAATTTTTTAACCGGGTTTAAAGATCCCTTATGAAATACAACAAAACATAATTTTTGTTTACAACTCGACTAATAATCACAAACTTCAAATACGGGATATGGATCGATTGATCAGATCGGATTCAAATCCCCGGCTTGCGGCAAACCGATATAGCTTTGCTTTAGTTTCAAATATGTTTTTAGATTTGATGGTTTTTCGCTTCTTGTTGAGTTCGTCTTTCAATATTTGCTCATATTGTTGCGGATCAATTGCCGATATCGCATCGGAAATAATTGATTCTTCAATTTTTTGCATACGCAACATATAAGTTATTTTAACCTTTCCCCATTTGTTGATCTGCAATTTATCATTCGCGTATGCATTTACATATCTTTGGTCATCAACATATTGATGATTTTTCAGAAAAATTAAAATGGATTGGGATTCCTTGTCGGAACAACCCCATGAAATAAGTTTTTCGAGAATTTCATTACTACAATATTCCTTGCGGGTGCAATACCGCATGGCTTTATTTTTTGCCTCTTCAACCGTTAGTGCTTGGTCGTTATTCAAAATAAAAAGAAATCATGTATACAGACGAACGCAATTTTTCAATAGCATTTTGAAATTCAGGATGTGGTGTGCTGCTTCTGCGCTGCAAAACATCTCCCATGCCCCATGATCCCCTCAACTCGATTGAAAATTTGAAATATGGCAAGTAAAAATCAAATCCGGCGCCTAATTCATAGCAGATATCATTCATCTTCAAGTCGAGGTATATGCCTTCATCTTCACGGTATGTTTTGGCCAAATCGAAACGCGGATTCACCCCGCCAACAATATATCCTCTATAGTTATTGATTCTTTTCGACTTGTATTTCAGCAAAATAGGTATTTCTATGTAACTTGATTCCAGAACCTGTTTGTCATTATACAAAACGTCGTTGCGGTAATACATCAACTTACGTTCACCAAATGAAACACCGGGAAGCACTCGTAAGTCCAAGTGTTGCCCCAAGCGCAAATTGCTCACTGCCTGAATGTGGAATCCGGGAGATAAACTCGTTACATTGGCCAATAGTGAGTCCTGTGCGTAATGTTCTCCGGAAGGAGTAATGGTAAAATCCCGAACATTCAATCCCAAACAAAACCCAAAATGAATCGCCTTATCATCATGGTTTTGATAGTTCAGCACTTTTTTCGCCCGGACTTGCGCCGACGATCCTATGCTAATGCACAATAATATGACACAAATGAAATATCTCAAAATCAAATTTAAAACCGATCGTTTATTTAACGAAATCGCTTCGTATTTATTGTATTGGCAATTATTCACATCAACAAAAGATCAGCAAAGATATAACTTTTAAGTAATGGTTAATGATAAATGATTAATGATAAATGGCGCAAAGCACAGAAAATCAACTTAGCAAAGTGGTCTCATAAACGTTTAGTGAATAATTTTAAGCAAATATCAAAAACATTGAATACATCCTGTAGAGTACTTAAATAAGATCACGTGTTTGTTAAGTAACCGACAGATTCAACCGATAATCGTAAAAAGGTTTTTGATGGATTTATAGAAATCATATACCTTTGTGATATTATAAATGGTTTTAAAATCATATTGCCATTGATTTTGAAGCATGATTTTTACATCGAATGAAAATTTTTGAAACAAAGAAAGATCTGGCTTCGGCTCTTTCGGCTTATAGAAACCAAGGAGGTTCTATAGGTTTGGTCCCAACGATGGGCGCTTTGCACGACGGCCATATTTCCCTTGTAGAACAATGTTGCAGAGAAAATCAGGCAACTGTAGTCAGCATCTTTGTCAACCCAACACAGTTTAACGATAAAAACGATTTGGCCAATTATCCGCGAATGCTTTCTGCTGACGCAGAAAAGTTAGAGAAAACAGCCTGTAATTTTATTTTTGCCCCCACTGTAGAAGAGATGTATCCGCAAGAAGATACGCGTACCTTTGAGTTCGGCCTGCTTGGCCAAGTGATGGAAGGCGCTCACCGGCCCGGACATTTTAATGGGGTTGCTCAGATTGTAAGCAAGCTGTTTGATGCCGTGCAACCGGATAAAGCATATTTTGGCGAAAAAGATTTTCAACAATTGGCCGTCATCCGGCATATGACCCGGGCATTACATTATCCGATACAAATCATCGGATGCCCCACTGTTCGAGAACCCGACGGTTTATCCATGAGTTCGCGCAATATGCTCCTCACTCCGGAACAAAGAAAAGTAGCTCCGGTAATTGCAAAAACCCTGAGGGAAAGCCAAGTCAGAATCAAAGAAATGCCTTTAGACGCTTTAAAACAATGGGTTGTAACCCAAATTGACAGTAATCCGGAAATGCAAACCGAATATTTTGAAATCGTTGACCGGGACACATTGCAACCGGTTGCAAAATTTACAGGCCAAAAATTACAAGGGTGCATTGCCGTTCGTGTAGGCAAGATCCGTTTGATCGATAACATTGCTTATGAATGATCCTGAAACGGAAAGCCTTTAATTTTTAACATAACCCAACCCGAATGAAGATAGAAATATTAAAATCAAAAATACACAGAGTAAGCGTTGTTGAAGCCGACCTCAATTACGTAGGAAGCGTTACAATCGATGAAGATTTGATGGATGCCGCCAACCTGATTGAACACGAAAAAGTCACCGTAGTGAACATCAACAACGGAGAACGTTTGGAAACATATGTAATCAAAGGCACACGCGGGTCGGGCATTATTTGCCTCAATGGCCCGGCAGCCCGCAAAGTGTCTGTGGGCGACATTGTCATCATTATGTCATATGCGCTGATGGATTTTGAAGAAGCAAAACATTTCAAGCCTACCACTATTTTTCCGGACACATTAACCAATAAGCTGGTCAAATAACGTGAACGCCAAATCAGTCAAAGTTCTCCGGGCTATCTTTTTCTTGTCTCTCGGAGCCGTCCTGCTTTATTTTGCATATCGCGGCATCAGCTTGAAAGAGTTGATGCAAGACCTGAAACACGCAAAGTATGGATGGGTGGCTTTGTCATTAGTGCTTGCAATACTCGCGTTGATATTCAGAGCTTATCGTTGGCAATTATTGATCGAACCGTTGGGGGGCACTCCCAAAGTCGTCAATATCTTTCATGCCGTCAACATCGGCTATTTAGCCAACTTTGTATTTCCCCGTATTGGCGAAATCACCCGGTGCGCGTCATTGAACCGCACCGACAAAATTCCAATCAATCTCCTATTGGGAACGGTGATTGTAGAACGGACATTTGACTTATTGATGGCATTCATTTGTTTGGGTTTACTTTTCGTTCTTCGGGTCGATTTAATCAGCGATTTGTTTGTAAGAGGCGCATTTCAATCGATTACGGGCAGGACTCCCGGATTAATCGGAATAGCTGTTGTATGTATTTTATTTGTGGTAGGCTGTTATTTTTTCTACAAAATTTTCAGGGAACAGTTGGTAAAAATTGCAGCGCTTAGGAAAATTAAAGATTTGATTAAAGGTATTTTAAATGGAGTCAAATCCATCAAACAAATGAAAAAAAGCAAGCTTTTTATCCTGCTTAACATATTGATTTATTTGACATATTTCCTTCAAACCTACACCTTGTTTCAGGCATTGGACAGCACTTCTGGTTTGAATTTAGGTGATGCTTTATTCATTTTCGTTGCTAGTACGTTATCATTCATTATACCTGCTCCCGGAGGCATCGGAGCATATCATTGGGCGGTATCCGTGGGTTTAATGGTATTGGGCCTGACCCGCGAAGAAGGTTTGGCTTACGCCACTCTCTCCCACTCTGCTACCTCAATTGTGCTGATTATTCTTGGTACGATATCCTTGATTCTTGTCTTTTATAGCGGAGCTCGTAAAATCGCCCGTGCCGACCATACGAATCAACAATAATTCTTCTATATTTGTTAACTTTGTAATTTTCACACTTAAACTCTTTGAAACAAGAACAAATACAATCGGTTTCCCGGCTAATGGAAGAATTTGCCGTACCGCGAAAAGTTCTGGTCACCACACATCAGGGGCCTGATGGTGATGCTATGGGCGCATCGCTGGCAGTGTATCTGTTTTTGAAAAAGCAAGGGCATGATGTGTCGGTAGCCACACCCAACGATTATCCTGATTTTTTGCAATGGCTTCCGGGCAATGATTCGGTTTTCAACTATATGAAGCAAAAACCATTGGTTGAACAATTGGTTAGCGAAGCCGAATATATTTTTCATATTGACTACAACCATATCAAGCGTAGCGCTGATATGACAAAGTCTTTATCCCGGGCCAAGGCTATACGCATATTGATCGATCATCATATAGATCCGTCTATACCTGTAAAGTACCTATTCTCGGATGTTGAAGCTAGTTCTTCGTGTGAATTGCTTTTCCAAATCCTGCAATTATGGGATGAACAAATGATGGATTTGGATATTGCCACATGTATTTATACCGGCATTATGACCGATACCGGTTGTTTTGCTTACCGGAGCGCTACGCCTTTGACATTTGAAATCGCCTCCAAACTATTAGCAATTGGAGTCGACAGAGGAACAATATACGATAACGTTTACAATGACTATTCGGCATCGCGTATGCGACTGATGGGTTATTGCCTGAATAAAAAGATGGAAGTTTTTCCCGAATACAAAACGGCTTTCATCAGCCTAACCCTTGAGGAGCAAGAGCAATATGATTTTGTTTCCGGAGATTCGGAAGGCTTTGTCAATCTGCCATTATCTATAAAGGGCATTCGATTTACCGCATTTTTTTTGGAAAAAGACGGTAAAATCAAAATATCTTTCCGCTCTAAGGGCTATTTTTCGGTCAATGATTTTGCAAGGAAACATTTTAGCGGTGGTGGACACCTAAATGCGGCCGGAGGAGAATCTACAAAAAAGATGGATGCCGCTATTCAGGAATTCCGCGATTTACTGCCTTTATACAGTGATGAATTGAACAGAAGCTAAGTCTATCGTAATGGAAAACGTTTCATCAAATCGGTTTATCCCTGTGAAAAATAAAGTATTTACCACAAAAAAAACATTATGGTATGCATTC
This sequence comes from Bacteroidales bacterium, assembly GCA_031549585.1. GTDB lineage: Bacteria > Bacteroidota > Bacteroidia > Bacteroidales > UBA4181 > JAIRLS01. Next base: position 5,393 of record JAVBPN010000287.1, on the reverse strand, counting down.
ATTGTGATATTGCCTCTATTACTATCTACTTCATGCCGTCGATATAACACACAACAGTCAGATAATAATTCAGAAAATTTAAAAAAACAACAAAACGAAGCATTAATGCAGGTTAATCAACTCCTTGTGGAAAAAGAGGCCGAAGAAATCGACGCATATATCAAACGAAAAGGATGGACGATGCAAACGACCGAATCGGGGTTACGATATATGATCTACGAAAAAGGGCAAGGAGCAAAAGTACAACCGGACGAAACAATAGAATTAGCTTATACCCTATCCTTATTGAACGGTTCTGTCTGTTACTCATCGGAATCTTTGGGAACAAAACAATTTAAAATCGGGCAAGGAGGCGTTGAAGCCGGATTAGAGGAAGGTGTGTTATTCCTGAACGAAGGAGATAAAGCATATTTTATATTGCCCTCGCATCTTGGGCATGGCCTTTCAGGCGATGGCGTTTGTATCCCCAGCCGGGCTATTATCATATACGACGTTGAAGTGCTTCACATGAAATAAAATAACCTGAGCTCAGGTTATTTAGCATCCACACGACTTTAATTGGTTTCCGGTTTTCTCAACAAGGAGAGAATACTTTCTCAACAGGACGAGAATGTTTTCTCAAAGCGACGAGAATAATTTCTCATCGAAATGAGAATGTCTTCTCAACGGGTTGAGAAAAGTGTATCCACAGCAAGAAAATGAAATCTCGGTTGAACAGAATATAGTAAATGATCGATTAAAGGATGCATCAAGAACCGCATTAAAGCCGAATTACAAATTCAGCTCAACAGTGGGCGAACCCGCCCTGACAGAGGTGAAAGCGATATAACAAAGCAGATTTCCTTATCTCAAACTGACGTTAAAACGTTTTTCCGTAACAACGCCTTCTGATATACAATTCCTTATCGTAGTTTTTCCAGGCGGATATGGCGTTGGTATTGCTTTCTAATTGAGGATTAGAAATGGCTATTTTGATATTGTTGCGAATATACGCTTTATTCATTTCGGTGTAGTACAAAGAATGTACCCCTTTGTTTTGCCATTCGGGAAGCACACCATTCAAGTATAAGTCGATGGTATCGTTCTTGCGCAATGCTTTCAAAATATGAATGAATCCAAAAGGAAACAAATGTCCTTTGGCTTTCTGCATCGCCCTGGACAACGATGGCATACTGACACCAAACCCGATAATCTTGTCCGTAGCATCTGCAACCATGCAAATAAATTCAGGTTTGATGAAACTAAAATATTGCTTTATGTAATAATCTATTTCTTTGTCGGTAAGCGGAACAAATTCGTATAAACTGGAAAATGAAGCGTTCAATACTTCAAACAATTCTCGCGCACGGTGTAATACTTCACTTACAGATGTAAATTGAAGTACTTTCAAATTATACTTTTGCGTGATCAGTTGATTGATTCGCTGCACCTTGTCAGGTATCGGCTGCGATGCATTAAAGACATATTGTAACCAATCTTCAACTTTAGTGTAGCCGTATTTCTCAAAATGAGCTACATAATATGGGTAATTGTATATATTGGCTATGGTAGGCAATTTATCAAACCCTTCGACCAATAAGCCTTCATTGTCCATATCAGTAAAGCCCAACGGCCCATGGGTGCCTTCCAGACCTTTCTGCCTTGCCCAATTTTCAACAGTTGAAAAAAGCATTGAGGACACTTCGTAATCGTCAATGAAATCAATCCATCCGATACGAACCATTCTTTTTCCCCACTTATCAATGGATCGATGGTTGATGATCCCGGCTACCCGGCCAACAATTTCCTTCCCTCGATATGCCAACCAATATTTTGCCTCGCAATAATCAAATGCCGGATTTTTTCCTTTCTGCAGTACTTGCATCTCGCTATAAATCAGCGGAGGAACCCAAAGATCACATTCGGCATAAAGCTTAATTGGGAACTTAATGAACTGTTTGAGTTCCTTATTGGAAACAACCTCATGAATGGTCGTGCTCATAATGGCTTTTTCACTATATGATGCCCAATGATTTTCCTACCTTGATCAATTTTTCAATAGCAAAATCTACTTGCTCGTGTGTATGTGTCGCCATCAAAGACAAACGAACCAAGGTTGAATCATCGGCTACAGCCGGCGATAAAACCGGATTAACAAAGATTCCTTCATCAAGCAACATTTTGGTAAATTTGAAAGTCTTCACATTATCACGGATCATCAAAGGAATAATCGGTGTTACCGTATGCCCAAGGTCAAACCCAACATCACGCAAATGTTTGATGGTATAATGAGTAATATCCCATAGATGCGTGATTCGTTCCGGCTCGGCTTCGATAATATCCAATGCAGCAAGTACGCTGGCTGTTGCAGCCGGCGAAATACTAGCACTAAAGATCAATGTCCGAGAATGGTGCAGCAAAAAATTAATGGTTGCATGGTCGCTGGCAATAAATCCGCCGATTGATGCCAAAGACTTACTAAATGTACCCATAATTAAATCTGTACGGTCGGTCAATCCAAAATGGGAAGATGTCCCGCGCCCTCCTTCGCCAATTACTCCCAGAGAATGGGCATCATCGACCATAACTGTTCCGTTATATTTTTCAGATAAACGGATAATCTCAGGTAGGTTGGCGATATCACCATCCATACTAAAAATGCCGTCAACAACGATGAGTTTCATTTGGTCATACTCGCAACGTTGAAGTATCTTTTCCAACGAATCCATATCGTTGTGTTTGTATTTCAGAATTTTTGAAAACGAAACACGCGCTCCTTCAATAATTGAAGCATGATCTAACTCATCTAATATTATATAATCGTTGCGTCCCGTAAAAGTTGGTACAACCCCCATATTTGCCTGAAATCCAGTACTGTAAACAATAGCGGCATCTTTACCTACAAAATCGGCTAATCTTTGTTCCAATTCCAGATGTATGTCTAAAGTCCCATTTAAAAAACGGGAACCGGCACAACCTGTTCCGTATTTGTCAATAGCTGCTTTTGCAGCTTCTTTTATTTTCGGGTGATTGGTAAGCCCCAGGTAACTATTTGACCCAAACATGAGTACTTTTTTACCGTTCATGGATATTTCCGTATCCTGGTCGGACTCTATTACCCTAAAGTATGGATATAATCCTGCAGCCTTTATTTCTTGCGGATCGGTGTATCTTTCAGTTCTTTGAATCAGTAAGTTTTTATGAGCACTGGCCATTTTAAGTTGATTAAAATACTTAATTTAAATTATATCAACATCACATTCAACCATCATCAAATATGAAATCAGATATTTTGCTGATCATGATCTGATATTGATATATCTGTTTTTTCTATAAAATCTTATTTAACAATACTTTTTTCCTAAAATCATTCCAACATAGCCTGCAAAGATAAAAAGAAACCTGATAGTTGGCAATAATTCATTTAAAAATATAGAATGCCAAGATTTATCTGATTTATTTCGGCGCTAAACGATATAGGAATACACAGATAACGCTGAAGACAATATTAGGAATCCATGCAGCCAGCACCGGGCTTAAGTTTCCTTTGGTGGCAAATTCCGAAGAAAATTGCATAAATAGGATATAAATAAAACTAAGGGCTATGCCGATGGCTAAATGAATACCTATTCCCCCCCGCACTTTTCGGGTCGACAAACAAACGCCCATGAGTGTAAGAATGTATGTTGAAAACGGAAATGCTATTCGTTTGTTTTTTTCGATGATAAAATAATTAATATTGTCCGCTCCCTGAAGCCTCAATTCATCAATAAAATCGCCCAACTGAGCAATATTCATTGTTTCTACAAAATTATCGCGCCGTTTGAACTCTCCAGGATTTAGATTAATGGTCGTGTCGATTTCAAATCCAGTGGTCAATTTCTCCTGGCCAATGGAATCGATATCCCTGATAAAATAATTGCGGACACGCCATTTCTCCGTATCCTTCACCCAAATAGCATTATCGGCCATTAGCTTGGACGTCAATCGCTCTCCGTCATATTTTTCCAAAGAGAACCGATAAGCGGTTTCCGAATTGGTGGTAAAGTGCTCCATATATACAAACACACCCGGGCTAATTTGCTTGTGTATATTTTGTTGAAGATATTGCACCGGCGATTTGATGTAGGTTTCTTCAAACACAAACCGCCGCTGATTAGCGGGAGGTATGATTACATCATTTAACAGAAAAGAAAACAACGCAAGAATAGTCGCTCCGATAAAATAGGGATATAAAAAACGCTTAAAGCTGATCCCACTGCTCAGGATGGCAATAATTTCAGTATTGTAGGCCATCTTGGAGGTAAAGAAAATTACCGCAATGAACGTAAACAGAGCGCTAAAAAGGGTAATAAAATAAGGGATGAAATTGAAGTAATATTCGACAACGATCGCATAAAGGCTTGCTTTTTTCCCGACAAAATCATCAATTTTTTCAGAAATATCGAAAACTACAACAATAACAATAATCAAAAGCATGGAAAAGAAGAAGGTTCCCAAGAACTTTCCAATGATGTACCTATCCAGAATACCTATTTTTAATTTGCGGATATTCATGCTTTGACTGATAATTTTTGTACCATTTCTTTTTTCCATTGAAGGAACACGCCTTCCTTGATTTTTGTTCGGGCTTCCCGAACCAACCAAAGATAAAAAGCAATATTGTGCAGGCTGGAAATTTGAGCGCCCAGCATTTCACCGGCTATAACCAAATGGCGTAAATATGCTTTAGAAAACATTTCGTCAACGAAAGAAGCGCCACCTTCTTCAATCGGCGAATAATCGTTCTTCCACTTCTCATTCTTGATATTGATAGGGCCATTACGGGTAAAAATTGATCCGTTACGGCCATTGCGTGTGGGCATAACGCAATCAAACATGTCCACGCCCAATGCAATTGATTCCAAAATATTCACTGGAGTTCCCACTCCCATCAAGTAACGAGGCTTCGATTCCGGCAATATTCCATTGACCAATCCGATCATTTCATACATCTGTTCAACAGGCTCACCAACAGCCAATCCACCGATTGCATATCCCGGACAATCAAATTCAACGGTTCTTTCCGCCGATTGTTTTCTTAATTCCGGATACACACTGCCTTGTACAATAGGAAAAAACGCCTGTGTGTAATCGTATATATTATTCGTTTGGTTAAAATGTTGTAACCCGCGATCAAGCCAACGAATAGTACGTTCCATTGACTGTTTGGCATATATCGGCTCGCATGGATAAGGCGTACATTCGTCAAAAGCCATCATAATATCCGAGCCGAGAGCCGTTTGAACTTCGATGGATTTTTCTGGAGAAAGCATATGTTTCGATCCGTCGATGTGGGATCGGAATTCTACTCCTTCTTCTGTGATCTTTCGTAAATCCCCTAAACTAAAAACCTGGAACCCACCGCTATCGGT
>JAVBPN010000214.1:0-9160 GCA_031549585.1 Bacteroidales bacterium | reverse complement strand
CGTATTGTGCTGTCCCATGTATTACTGCCATAGCCGCCACCCGGCTGATAGTAAAAGCTGAAATAGATAGAATCGTAGATATATAAAGAACGTAATACAGGAGAAAAAGAAGAGTCTAAACGTATCTTGGCGGATGTTAATGTATCGGCGGAGAAAGATGCGAAAGATGATGCATGCCTATAAACAGCCCCCGATTCATCTAAAGCGTCTAATGTGGCAACACCTACAGTTGGCGCATACAGCGGGAAAGAAGTATTTATAAACGCTTGTTTGTTGATCCACTTATCGGCAGACGGATAAATGCCGGATTGAGAAAAATCATCATAAAAAGGAAGCTGAAGCGTAGTATCTTTTGCAGGAATTTTGCGGGGAGCTTTATTGAGATATTGTTGCTGTTGTTGCAATGCGGGATTGGAAATTAACCCGCTCAATACTATTTTTTGAGCAGATACGCTTAAAGGAAAGCTGCAAAAGATGATGATATATGTCAAATATTTTTTCACTCTTCAATAATTGTACTTTCTATCAAATCGTATAAAGAATCTTCAGCCGATCGGTAATTGTTTCCGCCTCCGATCACAAGGTCTATGACGGCACCTTTAGCAATTTCCGCATCAGGGTCTATTTCCACGCCTCTGTATTTTTGAGCATATACGGCATTTTGGGCAAAATCGGCTACATATTCCAAACTCCCTACTTTTAGTCCGAAAGTTTCTAATAAAGATGTTGCTTGCCGCAAGGAAAGATCTTTGAGATTAGGCATTTTAATTTTATCGGCATGAGAGGTGGCAACAGTCAGATAGATTGTGCGGTCTTTTTTCACCATAACGCCGGGCAAAGGATCTTGTTTAACAACACTGCCGCCGGAAGCATCAGCAAAATATACGGAATCAACCACTTCAAAATCAAAGTCGGCAGCATATCTGCTGTCGGAAAGCTCGCCGGCATTCATTTTTGTAAAATCGGGCACTTCCACATATTTTCCATGACGTGTGTAAGTTCCAAGCAGCAGAAAACAAATAAGAAGTACAACAAGAGATATTGCTGCCATCAAACCGATGTTAATCCAAAATTTTTTGGTTTTTGTATATTCGAAAAATGTCATAGTTTAAAAATCTATTTTGCAAAGATACAAAAAAAATTTGTATCTTTGTAAAATTCTAAAAAAGACAACAGATGATAAGGAAACATATTTTTTTGATGATATTTGCCGGATTGTATGTTAGCATGCAAGCCCAAACCTTTGTTTCAACCACACCAAGCAATAGAAATGTGGTTTTAGAAGAAATAACGGGTATTAACTGTGGTTATTGTCCGCAAGGGCATAAAATAGCCGCACAAATAGAAGAAAAATATCCGAACAGATTTTTCACGGTTAATATTCATGCCGGAGTTTATGCTCCTGTCAGTCGGATAAATTACCATACTATTGACGGAGATAGTGTATATAGTTATTTTTCTTCGCAAGTTCAAGGATTTCCTTGTGGAAATATTAATCGAAAAGGTATTTCCGATAGAGGAATGTGGTTGCCTCAAACACAAGCTGTTTTAAGCACCCCTTCCTGTGTAAATGTAGCTGCTCGGGGAATATTGGATTGGGGCACACGCAATTTAACAATTTCCGTTGAAGCATATTATACGGGAAACAGCCATACAAACCAAAACTTTTTAACAGTGGCTATGGTGCAGGACAATATTGTAAGCGAACAATCCGGAGGCGCAGGAAATCCGGAACAATACATCGCTAATACCAATGAATATGTTCACATGCATATGCTTAGAGATTTTATCACTCCCACATGGGGCGACACCATCCAAACAGCAACAAGTGGATCGTTTTTTTCAAAAGTTTATAATTACACAATCCCGCCAACTATAAATGATATTAATGTTCTGTTGCAAAATGTCAAATTTATTGTATGGATAAGCGAAACATCAAAAGGCGAAATTATTACCGGAAATGAAGCTGAGATTGCACATCACAATATTGTTGAGCTACCGGCATCTTTAGTCCGCTTGCGCGAAAACCTGATTCATTCCTGCGATCCTGAAAATAGCTTGAACGTCGCAATACGCGCAGGTAGTGATACCGTTACTTCGGTGGAGTTTGCTTATGGGGTATCGGGAGAAGTATCGAATACTTTTGTTTGGACAGGCCGCACAATTCCTCTGTTAGCATCAGATACCGTTAATTTGTCGTCTTTTCCCATAACACCAAATACCAATCAAGAAATCACAGTACAAATTACAAAAATCAATGGTCACGAAGTAACTATTCCCGTGAAAAAAACCACAACCAAAAAATTTATCTACGATGCCGATGGTGTTATGACTTTCCAATTAACTACCGATAGATGGGCTTCCGAAACATCCTGGAAATTTATTGGTCCTGACAAAAGTATTCTTTCTAAAGGAGGGCCTTATGCCAATTTGTCGAGCAATAAAACAACTTTTCGTGAATATAAACTCACTCCACTGATGAGAGGATGCCATCGGTTGGAGGTATATGATTCGGAAGGAGACGGTATTAACGGCGGCTATGGCGCAGGTTTTTTTGAATTGTTTAACTATAATGGAGACACCGTATTTTTTGACAATGGAAAATTTGAATCTGAAGCAGTATATATGATCTATGTGAATGATGAAAAAAAGACAACAATAAATACGGACAAAATATATCAGAACGAAGTGAAATTTTTCCCAAACCCTTCGTCGGAAGTAATATATTTTTCGACCGTTGAACCTATTGAACAGGTGGAAATTTTTAATTCTTTAGGGCAATCTGTGCTGCACAACCGCAGTGGTGCTGCAATGCTTTATATTGGAAACCTTCACAACGGCATATACCTCGTTCGCCTTACAACCAAAAATGGAATAGCAGCAATGCGGCTTGTGAAAAAATAGCGAACAAGGACGATTTATTATTGATGATTGACGGTGGATGATTTTCGCGATGCATTACTGACAATTATCAATCATCTATTTCAGCTGGATTCAGTACTGCAGCAAAATTTAAACAGTTTTTATTTTTTTTGCAGGAATTACTCAATTATTAGCGTCAACCATTTTTTTGAAAGCAACAAGCAATTTGTGCACTTGTTCTTTAGTAAATTCATCTATCAAGCAGCCATTCTCATCAAATTTTGTATCTGCCATTGCCACATATACTTCAGGTTTTTTCAATGCCTGCATATTCATTGCTGTAAGAAACGGCTGAAAAGCCAAGTGCATCCTCACAGTTCCCCACATTCCGCTGCTGGCTCCCATCAATGCTATGGGTTTTTTTATCAATGGCGAATCAGAACCCCGCGAAGCCCAGTCCAAAGCGTTTTTCAACACTCCCGGAATACTGTAGTTGTATTCCGGCGAAACAATAAGCAATGCATCTGCTTCTTGAATCTTTTTTCTGAAATACTCAACTGTCTCAGGGCGGTGCGGCACCGCCGGAAGATCATTATCTCCATTGTATAAAGGAATGTTATCGATTGACAGTATTTCAAAAAACATTCCTTCAGGCAAATTATCTTTGGCATAATTGAGCAACATGGTATTGAAAGAATGTTTTCTTAAACTACCTGAAATTCCTGCTATTTTAATTTGTTTTACCATAATATTTTTATATATTCAGTAAAACAAACTAATCGTAATTTTGTTCAAAGACAATGTTTCGCACATGCCATTGGTTTTCTATTCATACCCTCGGAGTGAAAAGCTCTTAGGGCGGTTTATTTTATAAAATTCTGCGGTCAGAAGTGGAAAGGGAATAAACTTTGCTGATAATTTTGAAAAAAAGTGTATATTTGCAAAAGATAAAACTTCACTATTATGAACACGGGAAACATTATTATTTACCAATCGCAAGACGGTACCACTTCGCTTGATGTGAAGTTGGAAAACGAAACCGTTTGGTTAACACAGCAGAAGATGGCTGAACTTTTTGGTATAGACCGAACTGTTATTACTAAACATTTAAAAAATATTTTTGAAACAACTGAATTACAGGAAGATTCAGTATGTGCAAAAATTGCACATACTGCCGAAGATGGCAAAAAATATCAAACAAAATTTTATAATCTTGATGCTATATTATCTGTTGGGTATCGAGTAAATAGTTTGCGAGCCACACAATTCCGTATATGGGCAAATAAAGTATTAAAAGATTATTTGGTAAAAGGCTATGCCATTAATGAGAAAATCAAAGCCAAACAATATGACGATCTTAAACAAACGATGAAACTATTGTCGAATGTGTTGCAAACAAAAGAACTTTCGGCTGATGAAGCCACAGGATTGTTGCAAGTAATTACCGATTACACTTATGCTTTGGACACGTTGGATAAATACGACTATCAACAACTTTCAATAGAAAAAACGACCACCAAAGAAGCGTTTCACGCCAATTATGAAAATGCAATGACTGCCATTATGCAGTTGAAAAAGAAGTTTGGTGGTAGTGATTTATTTGGGAATGAAAAAGACCAATCGTTTAAAAGTTCTATTGCCACTATTTATCAAACATTTGACGGTGTTGAACTTTATCCGAGTGTGGAAGAAAAAGCCGCCATGTTGTTGTATCTTGTAACCAAAAATCATTCGTTTAGCGATGGCAACAAACGCATTGCTGCTTTTTTGTTCCTTTGGTTTATGGAAAATAACAAAATCCTTTACAATGCTGATGATTCAAAACGTATAGGCAACAATGCTTTGGTAGCCCTCACCTTGATGATTGCCGAAAGCCGTCCCGAAGAAAAAGATGTGATGGTGAAAGTGGTGGTTAATTTGATTAATGGTAATAATTAATTCCCTGGTTTAAACATTAGGTAAAACAAACGCCTAAAAATGCCCTTTTTTGATACTTTTTGTCAAAAAGAATCCCAAACTTTTTATAACAGAAAAACGCCGCAACCTCTCAGCCACAGCGCTTTTCACGGTGTGCTTTCGCGGGGAGTCGAACCCCGGACCCAATGATTAAGAGTCATTTGCTCTACCAACTGAGCTACGAAAGCAGTTAACCATAAGAATGCAAAATTACAAAAAATAATTGTAAAAATAATTAATAAGTAAAAAATAAAAAATAAAAAATTGATTTTGAGATTATTATTTTGAAATATTGGTAATTATTCATGTGCTCCGCTTTGTTAAAACCCGATCGTCTTCGTTCTGTGTACGAATTGTTTGTTTGCCTTTTTCGTCTAAGAAGATTAAGAAATTATTTAAATCTTACTAATGTTTAATCATACAAAAATATCTTTCATTTCAAAATATAATTCAATAGCAATCAGATAATTATTAATTATTAATTGTTAATTATTAATTATTTTCGTACTTTTGTAAATTAAATCATCATCATATATGGTCACATTAATAAAAAACATCAAACAATTAGTTCAAACAGAAACTACTCCTGCATTGAAAGTATGTGGCAAAGATATGTCTGAATTAGGCACAGTGAACAATGCCTATCTTATCATTAACGACGACCGTATTGACGATTTCGGCGAAATGAAAAACATGCCGGACATTCATGCCGACGAAACCATTGATGCTTCCGGAAGACTTGTATTTCCTTGCTTTTGCGACTCGCACACGCATATTGTATATGCTGGCAGCCGCGAGATTGAATATATTGACAAAATCAAAGGGCTGTCGTATGAAGAAATTGCCAAGCGAGGCGGCGGAATATTAAATTCTGTTGAACGGCTCAGAAACACAAGCGAAGAACAACTTTATACCGATGCCATGAACCGTCTTCAGGAAATGATTACTTATGGAACAGGTGCTGTGGAAATAAAATCCGGTTATGGATTATCAACCGAAAGCGAACTGAAAATGCTTCGGGTGATTAAAAAGCTAAAAGAAAATTCTCCGGTAACAATCAAGTCAACCTTATTGGCTGCTCATGCCGTACCACCGGAATATAAAGGAAAACAAGGTGAATACGTAGATCTTATTATCAACGAAACAATACCCACAGTGGCAGCCGAAGACCTGGCCGATTATATTGATGTTTTTTGCGACAAAGGATTTTTTACGCCTGAAGAAACCGACAGAATGCTTATGGCAGCGATGAAATACGGCATGCGCCCGAAAATACATGCGAATGAATTAGCACCGTCGGGAGGTATTCAAGTAGGCGTAAAATACGATGCGCTTTCTGTTGATCATGTGGAATATGTTGGTGATGAAGAAATCTCGGTATTGCTGGATTCCGAAACTATGCCAACAGTATTGCCGGGTGCTGCATTCTTTTTAGATATGCCGCTGAGCCCGCTGCGTAAAATGATTAATGCCGGATTGCCTGTGGCTTTGGCAAGCGATTTCAATCCCGGCTCCTCGCCTTCCGGCAATATGCAGTTTATCCTGTCGATGGGATGCATCAAATACCGGTTAATTCCCGAAGAAGCTATTCATGCAACAACCATCAATTCGGCTTATGCTATGGGTGTGAGTGATGAATTGGGAAGCATTGCCAAAGGGAAAAAAGCAAATATCTTTATTACCAAAGAAATTCCTAACTACGAGTTTATGCCTTATGCCTACGGTAGCAACAAAGTGGATAAAGTATTGCTGAACGGAAAAATTGTCTGCTAAAATAATTTGCATAACTAATTTGTTTTTTGTAATTTTGCAGACTTATGAAACATTATTTTGTATTAATGTATTCATAAACAACGCATAACACGGTTTATGCGCTCCGATTTAACAAAAAGTAGAATATCTACGTATGAAAAACATTAGAAATTTTTGCATTATTGCACATATCGACCATGGTAAAAGTACTTTGGCCGACCGTTTGATTGAAGTTACCAGTACCGTTTCGCAACGAGATATGCAAGCTCAGTTGCTCGACGATATGGACCTTGAACGCGAACGCGGCATCACTATCAAAAGCCATGCTATTCAAATGGATTATGTGCTTAATGGTGAAAAATATACGCTTAACCTTATTGATACTCCCGGACACGTTGACTTTTCCTATGAAGTGTCGCGTTCCATTGCTGCTTGTGAAGGGGCTTTGCTGGTAGTGGATGCCACACAAGGCATTCAGGCGCAAACAATCTCCAATCTTTACAAGGCTTTGGATCAGGATCTTGAAATTATTCCGGTGCTGAATAAAATGGATATGGACAATGCTATGCCGGAAGAGGTTTCGGATCAGATAGTAGACCTGATTGGTTGCAAACATGAAGATATTCTGGCCGTGAGCGGTAAAACAGGATTGGGTGTTCCCGAATTGTTGGAAGAAATTGTGAAGCGTATTCCTGCTCCGCAAGGCGATGAAAATGCGCCGTTGCAGGCGTTGATTTTTGATTCTGTTTTCAACTCTTTCCGAGGAATTATTTCGTATTTCAGGATAAAAAATGGCACGATTAGAAAAGGTGATAAAGTTAAATTTTTTAACACGGGAAAAGAATATCACGCTGATGAAATCGGTGTGCTGAGGATGAAACAAGAGCCACGCACCGAAATGAAAGCCGGGAATGTAGGGTATATTATTTCAGGAATAAAAGCTTCGGCGGAAGTACAAACCGGAGATACGATTACACACGTGGATCGTCCGTGCGACAAGCCAATTGAAGGGTTTGAAGCCGTTAAGCCAATGGTATTTGCCGGTGTGTTTCCTGTGAATGCTGACGATTATGAAGAGCTGCGCGCTTCGATTGAAAAATTACAGTTGAACGATGCATCATTGACATTTGAACCCGAATCTTCGGTCGCATTAGGTTTTGGATTCCGTTGTGGATTCTTGGGAATGCTCCATATGGAAATTATCCAGGAACGTTTGGAGCGCGAATTCAACATGGATGTGATTACCACTGTGCCCAACGTTTCGTATAAAGTGTACACTACCAAAGGAGAGATGATTGATATTCACACGCCTTCTGAATTGCCTGCACCCAACTATATCGATCGTATTGAAGAGCCATATATTACCGCACAAGTGATTACCAAAGGAGAATATGTGGGTGCCATCATGAAATTGTGTATTGACAAACGCGGCATTTTGAAAAATCAAGTGTATTTATCCACAGATAGAATTGAGATAACTTTTGATATGCCGCTGGCGGAAATCGTTTTTGATTTTTATGATAAGTTGAAAAGTATTTCCAAAGGATATGCATCATTCGATTATTTTCAAAATGGCTATAATCCTTCAAAACTTTCCAAACTGGAAATTTTGTTGAATGGAGATACTGTGGATGCCTTGTCAACATTGATTCACGTGGATAATGCTTATTCTTTCGGAAGAAGAATGTGCGAAAAGCTGAAAGAGTTAATACCTCGTCAACAGTTTGATATTGCTATACAAGCGGCGATTGGTTCAAAAATCATCGCACGGGAAACCGTTAAAGCTGTAAGAAAAGATGTTACTGCAAAATGTTATGGCGGTGATATTTCGCGTAAGCGTAAATTGTTGGAAAAACAAAAAGAAGGAAAGAAACGTATGCGTCAGGTAGGTAACGTACAGGTGCCGCAGTCGGCGTTTTTGGCGGTACTGAAACTGGATTAATTAGAAATTACGAATTACGAATGATTTCTCCCTCTTGAGGGGGTGCCCGAAGGGCGGGGGAGGATTCAAATCAATTTCAAATGAAATTTTCCGAAGAACAAATAAAATCAGAAACTGTCATCAATGCTGCAAAACAAATGATGATTGTCGCTCGCACCGCTCCCAAAGCCAAAGGAATGGACACGATAGAGCAATTGTTGCTCACTGGTGATGATCTCAAAACATTAGCGGCTGAAATGGAAAAACAATCCATAATTCTTGATAAACCATTCTTTTCAAGGGATGCTAAAAATGTTCTGCAGTCGGATGCGGTAATCCTTATCGGGATGAAAGATATTAAAACCGGGCTCAACTGTGGTTATTGCGGCTATAAAACCTGTGCCGATTGTACAACGGCCGGCAATAATCATCATTGTGTTTTTACTGATATCAACGCCGGAATTGCCATGGGATCGGCGGTTTCATTAGCTGCAACATTAGGTGTTGATACAAGAATTTTGTATTCGGCGGGATTTGTAGCACAACAAATGGGAATGATGCCTGGCTGTATTGAAGTGCTCGCTGTTCCATTGTCGGCAATGTCCAAGTCGCCTTATTTCGATAGATAAAAATAAATTCAAAATTATATCTTTAGTAAGCTGTTTGTAA
>JAVBPN010000215.1:0-8731 GCA_031549585.1 Bacteroidales bacterium | reverse complement strand
TGTTGTAAAAAATAGATTTGTTTCATTATTACTATGGTGCAGAAAATAAAACCAATGCTAATAATCAATTGTAAAATTGTCGATATTTTTCGTGATAAGTTTTTATAAACTTTTTTGATGGATGAATTTAATGTACGTCGGCGGAATACAAGTAGTAATACAAGAAAAACAAATAAAGAAAATAAAATGATAGCGCCAACATACAGTAAAGATTGAAAGTAAATGTTGCGTATGGGCATGTATACATTAGATAATTTCTGAAAAGGGGAAAAAGACAACCGGATAAACGACATGCCCAACAAAAGAGCAATTAACAGAGTGAGTATAAATTCTGTTGACAATAAGGCGAATAATGAAGTATCTGACGCGCCGCATATGATGCGTAATGATAATTCTTTCATCCTCATTTTAAATCGACAGACAAACAATGTCAAATAGTTGAATGAAGCGCATAAGATTACCAATCCGCCTACCAACGTAAAAAATAGCACATATTTATATGCCACATTTGCGGTAAATTGCGGATTCTGATATCGCAATGATGTTAGTGAAGTAATCAGAAGATCAGAAATTACAAGATTGTCTTCGGGTTCAAATTTATATTCAGATATTTTTTTTGCAAAAGCTTCTTTATCAACACCTTTTTTTAATTTAATAAATGTCTGATACGATGCTACACCCCATGATCCAGATGTACTATTAGCCGTAAGTAGTTGGAATGGATAATTACTGTGTTTTGAGCGATCTTTGATGATAGCGCAAACTTTATAATCTACGCCGTAGATAGATATGGATTGTCCAATAGGATCGGCATTTCCCCAAAAAGTTTTGCTTAATTCTTCGGTAATAGCAGTCTCCTTGCTTTCCGGAATAAGGAAATTCAAATTACCTGTGATAATTTCAACATGAAACATCTGCATAAATAGAGAGTCAACCCGGGCCTGAAATATTTCGTGCGTTGTGTCATCAACTTTTACAAGGCCTTTATATGCAGATGTATTACAGGCTTCTTCTACTTCAGGGAAATTTTGTTTCAAATATCCTGCTAATGGATATGGCATTGTATAAAGAGTAATTGAAGACCCAAGCATATTTGTTTTTCTCTTTACAATATAAATCCGGTCTGCTCCTTCGTGAAAATCATCATAACTCCTTTCATAACGGATCCACAAGAGCGAAAGGGCAAAGCAAACAAACCCCACCGCCAAACCAATGATACTAATGATGGACTGTGTTTTGTACTTCCACAGATTACGAAGAGCTATTTTTAAATAATGGATAAGCATTACTTTATTTTTTTTATTTTACGGTCTTACAATGTCTTACGGTCTTTCTTATTCTGCCTTCACCACTTCTGCTGGGTTTTGCCTTGCTACTTGATATACCCGCCAACCGACACAAAGAATAATGATACCACTTAAGACCAACAATATGGATAAATAAATCCAGGCGCTAATCGTGGTTTGTTGTATATATTGCTCTATCCATCTTTTCATGATTAAGTATCCGGCAGGAAAGGCAATCAATGCCCCTATGGCAAGCAACAAGAAATATTCTTTAAAATACATCCATAGAATATTTTGCATCGAAGCTCCGTTGATTTTCCTGATAGCGATTTCTTTTTGCCGTTCTTCACAAATCAATGATACCAATGAGAAAAAGCCAAAAACAGAAATAATGATACATACAAGAGACGCAAAACTTAATATCTTCAGTAGTGCAGTTTCCGATTTCAGAAAATTATCGTAGGCTTCATTGGCATTGGTTAAATACAATGTTGAACCCGGATATTCCCTTTTTATCAGCTGCTCAATTTTTAATCTGCAATTCTCCCAGTTCTTTTCCATGTATCTGAACAGAACTTCCGTACGGGTATCATTGGGCTTTTCAAATATGGCAGGCCTTGTTGTTAGAGTCGGCGATGTATGGATATCTTTCAATACACCTTTGATCGTTACTGTGGTAGTGCCTTTCTTCAGACTTTTACCAACAGGTTGATTCCAGCCCATGACTTTTGCCGCGGATTCATTGATAAGCACGCTTTCCTGAGAATCGTGATCATATAGTATTTCGCCTTCCAATAACCTGAGATCATAAAATTTCACATATGCTTCGGATATATTGATGATGTCGGCGAAAAATCCGGATGCATCTGCTGGTTTATCATCCCATTCGTTGATATTCCAAACCACACCTGTACGGTAGGGCATTAGTGTTGTGTAGCTCTTTAAAGTTTCGATTATTTCAGGGATTTGCTGTATTTGATTTTCAAATACCTCTATGTCAGGAGGAACAGGATATATACTGACCATTGCCGTGTTATCAAATCTGAAACCCATATCGGTATGGTGCAGGAAGTACATCTGTTTCATGATCACTGTTGAACAGAATATGAATCCAATACTGATAATTAACTGGAAAATAACTGATGTTTTTCGGAAAATATTTCTATTGATCCTGTTTATGGATGTATTGAGCGTTCTCTTTCGGAACATGAGTAATAAGGCAAGGAAAATGGCCAGCGATAATATGATCACAATGCCAATATATAGCGATGATTCAAGATAAATTTTCGAAATGGATAAATATACATTGGATAATTTTTGGAATGGGACGAGAAGCAGCCTGATGGAGAGCATTCCCAGCAGGAGTGATATGAAAAGTGTGATGATGAATTCCGTTGAAAGAAGTGCAAATAATGATTCTCCCGAAGCCCCACATACAATGCGTAGTGCCAATTCCCTCATTCTCATCCTGAAGCGGCTTGCAAATAGTGTCAGATAGTTGAATAGAGCACATATGACGACCAGCCCTCCGACCAAAGTAAAAAGGAAAACATATCGGAATTGTACTTCTATTCCTGCATCGAGGGCTGGATTGTCGTATCGCAGAGTAGTAATAGGTGTTATCAATATATTATTAAATGTGGAATTATTTGCTTCAATCTTGCATTCATATAGTTTTTCTGCAAACTGGTCAGTATTAACTCCAGGCTTGAGCATAATGAGTGTTTGCCAGGCGGATACATTCCATCGGATAATAGGACTATCTGGTCGAAACATCTGAATGGGGTAATTGCTATGCTTGGGCCAGTTTTCCACTATAGCACAGATTGTGGATTCATCAGATGACATGTTTATAGTCATTCCAATCGGATTTTCATTTCCAAACAACGACCTGGCCAGATCTTCCGTAATAGCTATGTTCTTACTTTCGGGAATCAGAAAGTCATAGTTTCCTTCGACTAGCTTAACGTTGAACATACTGATGAATGAAGAATCGATGGATGCAAAAAATACTGTGTACTTAATCCCATTTACATTGATAGGTTGGTCAGGTCTTACCCAGGCATTGCACGATGCCTCAACTTCGGGAAACGCCTCTTTCAAGTATGCTGCCAATGGATAGGGAGTAGTTCTGGAAATTCCTGAAACTTCAAATTTATTTTCATTCCTAACCAGATAAATCCTATCGGCACCTTCATGAAAATCATCATAACTCCTTTCATAACGGATCCACAATAACGAAAGGGCAAAGCAAACAAACCCGACAGCCAAGCCAATAATACTAATGATGGACTGTGTTTTATATTTCCACAGATTACGAAAAGCTATTTTTAAGTAATGGATGAGCATTGCTTTATTTTTTATCTTACGATCTTACAATGTCTTACGATCTTACGGTCTTCTATCGTATCACGATTTCTTCCGCGTCGCCGAAATGATCATATCCGGAAATGATCACCCGGTCTCCGGGTCGTAATCCTTCAATAATTTCGTATTGTTGCGGATTTTGTCTTCCTATAGAAATGTATGATTTGGTGGCTTTACTATCTGATTCATTCAATTTGAAAATCCATTGGCCTCCTGTTGTTTGAAAAAATGCGCCTTTGTTCATTACCAAAGCGTCTTACGGTTGTCCCAATTCGATTTGTATCCGGTAGTTTTTTCCTATTCGTGTATTTTCGGGTTGTTCGTTAGTAAAAACAAGGTCGACATCAAACATCCGGTCTTTGATTTCGGGATTTACTTTGGTAATTTTTAGAGGATATTTTTGCCCTTGGTAAATAATGGTTGCCGGCAAACCCGGTGTGATCCGGTCGATGTAATATTCGCTGATCTTTGTGTTGATCTTAAATCGGTCTACTACCTTCAATTCACCCACATTGCTGCCTAAAACGACTCTTTCGCCCGGTATCACATTTATAAAGCTAAGTTGTCCTGTAATAGGGGCTCTCACGACAAGGTTGTCTAACCGTTCACGGCTGCGTTCAAATCGTTTTTCTTCGCGTCGCATATCGTTTCTTATCAGGTCAATTTGGATAGCATTCATCAACGAATCTTGGTGAAGTTCTTCCATTAACATCTCTGTATTGATAAGGTTGAATTGGTAATCTTCTTCCGCTAAATCCAGTTCGGCTTTGCTGCTTGCACCTACTTTAAATTCGGCCTTGGCTACCTCATATAGCTTGCTGATACGGTTTAATTTATATGCTGTTTCAATTGATTGACGCTTCAATTCCGAAGCTTTACGTTTCATTTGTATTTCGCGTTCTTGGAAAGTAATCTTTTGTTTTTCCAACTCGGCTCGTTCGTCTTCGATGGTACGGATCAGTTCTGGATTTTGCAGAATAAGGATGGTATCGCCTGCTCTCAGCATGTCTCCGTTTTCCGCCACGATTTGAGCGACGATACCATTCTCCAAAGTATTTAGTTTCACGGTTAGAATAGATTGCACAATACCTTCCACATCAAGATATTCCAGAAATTTTCCTTGTTGTACTTCGGCGATGGTTAATTTATCGGCCTCGTAACGTATCTGCCGTGGACCTGCGGATACGATCAACACATAAATGAAAAAAACTAGAAAAACGGCTCCTCCAATAATGTAATATTTATACCGGATCATTGGATGTTTCTTTTTGATGGCAATATCCATATTACGATAAAGATTAAGGACGTTTCTTTAAGTGGTTTGTTTAGCTTTTATTTTTATTTCACGAAAATTGTGCCGGGAATGTATGTTTTTGAAATATAGTACATTGGTTGTTTCTATCATTTGAACTTTCGTGTAAAACCGCACGTAATTTGTGCGAAAACGCACATCTTTGTATTGAAATAATGTTTATTTTTGCCTATAAGTATTTTTCATTAATTGTGTTTGTACCCGTCCGCTAAAGCAAGACGGTAATGAAAAATTGAGTTATCATTGCCGTTGGATTACTCGCCTTCGGCTCATGAAATCGCTTCGCTAAGTTTATCCAACGGGTAAAAAGAATGAAATGTGATAGGGCTTTAGCCCAAATAATTTGTAATGCAATCGAAAGGAAAAATTTTAATCATTGATGACAACGAAGATGTGTTATTTGCACTCAACTTGTTGTTAGAACCGCATGTCGAAAGTATTCGGGTAAGTACTGATCCTACGAAAGTGATTCGTTTTATGGAACAATACCAGCCGGATGTCATTTTATTGGATATGAACTTCCGGCGTGATGCCAGCAGCGGACAGGAAGGTTTTGAGTGGTTAAAGCGTATTTTAGATATTGATCCTCAAGCAGTGGTCGTTTTTATGACGGCCTATGCTGATACTGAAAAAGCGGTACAGGCTGTAAAAGCCGGGGCTACTGATTTCATCCCCAAACCGTGGGAAAAAGATAAGCTTTTGGCTACCATATCATCAGCACTTCAATTAAGGGCGTCGCGGAATGAAGTAAATAGTTTGAAAAAGCAAATAACCGCATTAGGCAATGAGCCGATGGAAGAGATTATCGGCGAATCGGAGGCCATGCAAGGGGTGTTTGCTATGATTGATAAGCTTTCCGGTACGGATGCTAATATCCTTATCCTTGGAGAAAATGGGACGGGCAAAGATCTTGTTGCGCGTGCTGTTTACCATCATTCGCCGCGTGCGCGTGAAGTTTTTGTGGCTATTGACTTAGGTAGTATTCCCGAAACCTTGTTCGAAAGCGAATTATTCGGATATGAGAAAGGGGCATTTACTGATGCCAGGAAAGAAAAGCCCGGACGTATGGAAGCTGCTTCTGGTGGCACATTGTTTCTTGACGAAATCGCCAACTTATCGTTGCCGATGCAAGCCAAAATGCTTACGGCAATAGAAAAAAAGCAAATTACACGGTTGGGATCCAATAAACACATCTCTATTGATGTCCGTTTTATTTGTGCTACCAATGCCGATATATATCAAGATGTGGAAGATGGCCGTTTCCGGCAAGATTTATTGTATCGTATCAATACCATCGAACTGCATATCCCTCCGTTGCGTGAACGTGGGAGGGATGTTATCCTGTTGGCAGAGTATTTTATGCACCGGTTTGCCCAGAAATATAAGAAAAATGTCAAAGGAATTGCTAAAGACGCACAAAATACGCTATTGGCATATCATTGGCCGGGTAATGTTCGTGAATTGCAACATGTAGTGGAGCGGGCGTTAATTCTTTCTGACGGAACATTACTTAAGTCCGACGATTTTACATTGCAATCTACAGTACAGACGCGAAAAAGAAAAGGCAATGAATTGTTGAATCTTGAAGAACTTGAATCGCAGGCAATTGAAAAAGCTCTGGAACGTACAGGAGGAAATATAAATAAAGCTGCAGAATTATTGGGAGTTACACGATTTACACTTTACAGGAAGTTAAAGCGATAAAATGCAGTACTAGATGACGATTCACTGTTTTGTGACATAGGAGAATGAAGCACATCAAAACTATATTAATTCTGAAATTGCTAATTGTTGTATTATTGGCAGTAGCAATAGGTATTTTATTAGCAAATAAATACTATTGGATTGCGGTAATCGTTGGCGTACCATTGATATGGTTGATCTTTCATATATTTCAGCGGATAACTCGTAATACGAAAGACATGAAGCGCCTGATCAGTGCGATCCGGTTTGCCGAGTTAAATCTTTCCTTTCGTCCGGCGATTAAAAAAGGATTATCTGAAGAATTAGCACAGGCAATGGAAGAAAGTTTGGGGCAGTTTCGTAATCGGTTAATGCAAACCGAGACAGATCAAATGTTTTATGATACGCTTTTGCAGCGCATTGATTCAGGTATAGTGGTGCTCAATCAACATGGAGATATAGAGTGGATCAACAAAGCTGCTGTTGACATGTTTAGTAAGCCACAGCCGCGTAAATTGAACGATTTGAGAAATGTTTCATCCGAATTGCCTGAAATGCTGAATCAACTTGTCCCTCGAGAAATCAAATTATTAACTATTGACAAACATGGCATTACGAATAAATTTGCTGTAACAGCGACGCTTTTTAGTGCGGGCGGCAAAGAGCTTAAGATGGTTACTTTGAAAAATATACAGTCTGCTTTAGAAGAGCACGAAAGTGATGCTTGGCGTAAACTGATCCGTGTATTGACACACGAAATGATGAATTCCATTACTCCCATTATTTCATTATCTGAAACGCTGTCAGAAGAAGTGCCGGAAAACAGCGAGAAACAATATGCTGTAATGAGTCGTGCCATGCAAGCCATTCATCGTCGTAGCAAGGGGTTGGTCACTTTTGTGAAAAATTATCAACAATTAACACGTATTCCCGATCCGGTAATGTCAGAAATACTTGTTGAAGAAATGTTTTCCGATATCGGCCGTTTATTGGAGGCTGATGGTATCCGGTTTTCATGTAATATCAATCCCAATGATATCCGATTCACAGCCGATCGGACACAAATCGAGCAAGTTTTGATTAACCTCATCAAAAATGCTTGGGAAGCATGCCGGGAAACGGAGCAGCCAGATATTTGTGTTGATGTATACAAAAATGAATATCAAAAACCCGTTATGATTATATCCGATAACGGCTGTGGTATTGTTCCCGAAGTATTGGATAAGGTATTTGTGCCGTTTTTTACTACCAAAACAGGCGGTTCCGGTATTGGTTTGAGTATTTGCCGCCAGATCATGAATCTACACCGTGGAAACATTTCCATCGAATCGGAGTTAGACAAAGGAACGAAAGTAATGTTGCGGTTTTAGATGTGATCAATCGTTGTTATTGTCCGGAAAGCAATTAAAATGAGATCTTTGAAAATATTCAATGTGCAATATTCAATTATCAATTATAAGTTGCTAAGTACTTTCTGTTACTACCGTTTTTGATAGATGCTCTCTTCTTTATTCAATACGGAATATCTGTAGGGAGTATTTTTAGCAATTTCTTCCATCGTTCCAAGTGCCAATATGCCTTTATGTATAATTTTTTCATACAGCGTTTCTAATATTCTATATTGTAATGTTTCACTGAAATAAAGCATCTGGTTGCGCAAAAGAACGAGATGCATAGATGGCATTTGGTTATTAAATGTAATGTTTTGCTTGAAAAACAAAGTATTAGCAAATAATGACGGGTCAAAAACTACATCAGAATTTAATGGTTGGCAATAATCGTTTAATTTTCTTGTTCCCTGAAATTTATTATAATTTTCGGCGCTTATATCCATTTTGCTGCCCGCCATCCATCCGTTTTTAATGCGATCCAAATTCGTTTCACTTGTACTTGAAACATATATTTGAGAGCGATCAATCCAACCGGATTCCGTTAAAAGAATGATCAAGCTGTAATATTCTTCGCCCGAAGCACACATGGGAATCCATATTCGAACATTGTCGTATGTTTCGAATAAAGCCGGTAAATATGTACTTTTCAAGAGTAACCAAAAGGTTGGATCTCGAAACATTTATGTGGCGCT
>JAVBPN010000265.1:0-10421 GCA_031549585.1 Bacteroidales bacterium | reverse complement strand
ATACAAATTTTTCATCTGTTTTCCTTCCGCTCTATCTAATTTTGGACTCCAAATATTAGGAAGTACAATCAATTTAGAACTAAAATGTCACTAGTATCCACTAAAAAATAAACTACCTCGCAGCAGAGCTACGAGGTATTAAGTTGAATTTATTTTTCTATCGAAGTAGAACTTCGAGGAATTAAACCTGTAGAGATTAAAATATATTCTTTGAGATCCTTGCAATTTATATAATTCAGCGATTTTTTGTTGTGTGTCGATTTGATCAGTAATGAACAACCCAAGCATCGATTGACAGTTATTCATTAAAAACTATATAGCAATATCCGTATCAATAGGTGTAACGATTTCAGAAAAATCTTCTGAATGGTACAATAATCCTTTACTTTTAAGAGATTTTACAGTTGACACTATATTGTTTTTTGTTGAAGATAAAACAGTACATAATTCAGTTAAAGATGATACATGATGATTGCATGATTTTAGTATCTCCCAATATATCGGATCATCGAAAACTAATTCGATAATTAATTCATTATTGAAATATTCGCGATAATGGTTTATGCCCAAATGATTAATAATCTTATAATCATATTTTGAATTTATAAAGTGTTCTTCAACTTGATAAAAAAACTTCCATTGCATTGCATCTGAATCATTATTTGCATACTGAAATAAACAATATCTGTCAGCATGTTTATAATAATTATGAGGTAGTAAATCTTGGAAAGGAGACATATTCCAATCTTCCAATGTTCTAAATTTTATTAAGTCTTGAAAATATGGAGAAGATTCCGATATTACTAAGCGTTGAGGATGGTGTTTGATTCCTTTTTGAGCAAGAAAAAATCTTAAATAATATAGATTATCTGTCGCTTCAAAAATATCATCGACAGTTTCTTCCAATAATCCTTGAAGCACATTAAGACCTGTAATATTTATTGAAAATTGTTTCGCCCATTTAATAAATAACAAGTTGCTGGCAAATGAGTTTTTCTTTTTAATCTTTTGCAATAACTGATTGCTGGGGGATTCATACCCTATTTGGACAAAATGAATGCCTCCTAATGCCATCTTTTTTACTATGTTCGAGTTAATATTTTTAGTGGTAATTTCTGCCGATCGAATTGAGAAATCACCATATACTTCTTTTAGTTTTATCAACTTATCCAAAAAATCTTCAAAATCATTGATGTCTTTTCCTATCAAATCATTATCCAAGAAATCGAAAATTCTTGTATTGTATTTTTCTATTTGATGTTTGATTTCTTTTATGATGACATCATTAGGTTTTGTTCGATATCGATAACCATCATTTAAAAAACAAAATCTACATTTATTCCAATGGCATCCCCTACTTCTTTCCAGTGGTAAACGTGAATAATCCTGGTTTCTATCAATTTGAAAGAAATAGTCAGAATAATCAGGAAATATCCCACTTCTCAAATCAATAAATTCTTTCTTTTTTGACTGGCTTATTTGAGGTAATCCATCTTTATCTCTGTATATTAAAAAAGGAACTTCTATATCGGACATAGATTCTATTTTTTCACAAAGACGTAATAATGGATATTCACCTTCACCCCAAATTGCATAATCGTAATAATTAAAGCTGTTCATCATTGCAAGAGCTTCATTGGAGGTACCAAAACCTCCAACTACAATCTTCATTTCAGGAAACAGGGCTTTAATTTTTTTTGCAACGATCCCTCCACATATCCATTGATAAAACTTGGTTGTTATACCAAATAGATGATATTTATCCAAGTCCATTTTTGAAATTTCAGCTGATATAATTTGGTCCAAATCATCAGCATATTGGATCATTATTTTCTCTAAATGATCAAATCCAAAATTATATAAGGAGGGATTCATAGATAAAAGCTGATAAGTTAAATTACTTTTTTCCAATCCTTCTCCACTATTTACCCATATATAATTAATAAAAGGCAACAAACTATAAATTTGATGTTTAATATTTTCGACATGGTTTCCCAAAAATCTAATCTGAAAGTCTTCAAGAACAAAATTCCAATATTTTATATCTGTTTTATAACCGTTAGCAATCATGAATGACTTCAATATAGACATTGCTGGAGATGGATATATTGTCCTTGTCGGTGGAAAACAGTTTAATAATGTATTCATTTTATTTTTTATGGAGACTCCTAATACTCAATTTACATTCTTGATTTTTCGAAAAGTAGAAGTCTGTAAAACCTTTTGAAAAATCTTCTAAAAGTGCAGAAAGGGGTTTATCCAGAAAGATTACTTAAAGATTTATTAAGACATATCCTTAAAAAATAGAACCTTAACAAAAATTTTTACAGGTAGCTCTTCTATAGACATTATATTCAATAGCGTTTTTCGGCAATGATAATCAATCAATTACAAAGGATGCCATTTTTTGCAAATCAATTACATTCAAGCAAATATGTTTTCAAGAATGAACATGTTGTTACAATCAACAGATAATCAGCAATATTAAATCTTATTGAATATAAACTCTTATAAATAACTTCAAACGGCTTCAATGTTACACATTTCTAATCAAATGTACCGTATTCTACACGAACATTACTGTAATAACAATAAACGTAAAATACACGCACTTAACCAAATTTGTTTCAGGTCGAGCTAATGCTTGTATATTGGCCAACTCTATATCCATCGCGCCATTGTTACTCCAACTTTGGTTAAGGTTTAAGCCGCTAAAGGGAACACCGCAATTCCGATAATGGTTGCGATTTTCTTTTTGTTATTTGCTTGCTTTCTCATCTCTATAAATTAAGAACTAAATGACATTTCCATTTTCGTGGGAGCAGGACGCTTTTCCGGTTGAACAGCATAATCGTAATTTATACGAATCATGTCGGCTTCAAACAATTCTCTGCATTTCTGAATTATTGACACTTGTGCACTTTCCAAAGAAGAGAAATTATCTCTCCAAAGCGCTATTAAATCGGCTATGGTTTTTTGTCCATCAATTTCTTTTAAAAAGGACAAGGTATTTTCATCCGGGTCGGCAACAAGAATACTGTTAAAGAACAACATGTTTGAATTTTCGTATTCTTTTATGAGTACATTCTTATCCCTGTATGGACGGCATTTTAATATTTCTTGATCATCATCAATAGGAAACAAAATAAGTGAAGGATTTTGTTTAATCGCTTTTTTTATTCTGAACACGTAGCAGCCTCCGGCACATCCTTGTTGCCAATAATCACATTGTCGGCATTCTTCGTAAGCATACATATTTTCCAACAATCGTACTCTTCTTGTAAAATATTTTTCTAAATCATTTTCATTTTGAAAACCATTGATATTTTTCCTCAAAACCGAATATAATCCATAACATCTCCACGCCATACCTTTAGAGCCAATATCAACGGGTGATACATTTGAACAAGAAAAAGGGAAATACTTTTTTGATCGGATCATTATCTCATTCAAATGATTTGTATTGTAGAAACATGGCTGAATATAGTTACAATCTCCACTTACTTCGATCCCCTTGTCGAAACATGACATGTAAAATTCATACAATTGTTCGGATATTTTGCTGAATTTCGGTTCGAGCGTGTGTAAGTCATTAGCCATATTGGGGGCTGCTACGCTCCAACGTATTCTCTTTATCTGATAGCGGTTTGCTAAATCCAAAAGATAATCGTATGAAAAATCATCTTTGTATATTGTAAATCCCAAAGAGGCTTGCTGTGGATTAATCACTTCCAAATGATCACAGATCTTTTTAAATTGCCCTTTTTTATAAAATGAAGGTTCAAGGATGTTGAACAGATATCTGACTTTAATGAGAAATTTATTTGGTAAGCTTCTTATGTAATCTGCAAAAGTGGTAGGCCATATTCCATTAGTCATGATTAAAATATGGGAATTTGCGGATAATAAAGCATCCATCATTTTGGTAATATCCGGATGAATACTGGGTTCCCCTCCACAAAACCGGAAAAATTTACCTGTCAAAAAAGTACTTATTTTCCAAGCCTTTAAAATATCAAAACTGTCATCATCCAAATTATTGTTTTCAGAAGCAAAACAAAAGGGACACTTAATATTGCATGTATTTGTGAGAATGATATTTGCCATTAGTTTTTCTTTTTGTAATTATTATAGTCCCGAGTTTAATACCTTTTCATATAGTTTTTTCATCTGACTGTTGGCCAAAAAACTACCGGCAACAACAACCTTGTTGTCTTTATCAACAAGAAAACAACGAAATAATGGATCATTTAATGGTAGTTTGTTTTCCCTGTAGAAACTATTGGCTTTGTCATAAATGAGTGGAATGTGTATTTTCTTAATATCATTATTTAATACTTTTTCAACTCGCTCGTAATCTGAAGAATACACATACATCAATAAAACAGAGTGTTGAGTTTTGATGATTTGATATACCGAATCAATTTCAGGGAGTGCTTCAATGCAAGCATAGCAGTCACCGTCAACATAGTAAATAATCTTGTAATTAAAACCAGTATACAAATCGCATGAGTCAGTATCATTCCAATTTACCGAAGATATCTGCGGTACTGAAAGGATTTTCCCCTGCCACTGCGACACTTTCTCTTGCATCTGTTGTTGATTTGCATTTTGTTGGCACGAGAGGATAATACAGGATAGTAGCAATAACCACGATAATTGAAACCTTCTCATTTCAAATCATATTGAACAATTATTGTTTCGGGTTCGAAAGCCACACCATAAATCTTGTCACCGGCTGCATTGAGACAAAAGGTGAATAGCGGGATTTCTAATTCGTACCGTTTTACGGGATTACCATTCCAATCGTAAACTAAAATTTGATTAGAAGTAAGTGTACTTAAGTGTTGCGTTTTTGTTTTGTCGCCGGCATAAAGCGTGTATACATAATCCATGTCGCTTTCAATCATCGGAAACCCCATTTTTGCATCTCTATCTATCATATAACGGTTTTGTCCCAAATCCGTAATAGAAGGATGATAAAAAAATAAGTCGGTGCTCAAAGAAATGGATTCAGGTGTAAAATCAAAAAAATGAATACTGCCCGACATACTAGATGAAAATACAAATTTTTCATTATTCGGATGGACAGCATAATCTCCTTGAAATACTGTAGCATATACATGGTCAGGAATGTGCCGATATTCATCCGGCTTCTGATAATTTAAACATGATGTGATTAAGTTACCCTGTGAATCAAATATCTGGAAGCGATTGTCTTTAACGTTAGAACCTGAAGCAACAAGATAATCACCTAATTTTATTAAATAAGAGCTTCCTAATTTTACGATTGGTTCAATTTGATATGACTCATTAGTAACTGCTTCCATATCCAACCTACAAACGATCCCTAGATTAGGATCATGTATCCATAACTGATCCTTATTTACTTGGGGACAAAAATCAAGCATTATCATTTCTCCGGGGCCCTGTCCTCTTGGAATCATCCGTTTTATAACTTTTTCTTTGGGAATACTAATGAATGTTAATAATGTATCTTCTCTTGGTGTGATTACTGCCAATACACTATCTGTTATCATGGCAATAGACCCGCCGAGCAAAAGAGGCTGATCCGTATGAATAATGGTTGGTTTTAATTTAATTGGCGGTTCCTTAAAATATGATATTGGATCGCTACTTTTGTAAGGCGAACATGAAATTAAAAAAATAAATATTATGTAAAACGGTATTTTTGACAACTTTACGAACATGATATATTTTTTAGATTATAGAGACAATCCAATGAATTCTAGAAAAATTAAAGTCACCCAAAGATTTAAGAAATGATCTTGCTTTAGGTGACTTTAATTACATAATTAATCGAATACGCCTGTAACCTTATAGCCATCAGGGTATTCACATACGCCGTAAGCATACATACACAGGCGTCCAGGATCTATTTCCCCTTGGGTCAATGCTTGTACGTTAGCTAAATTTACATCAATCGTGCTATTGTTACCCACACCTGGATTAATACTAAGCGCTGCCGCTAAAGGCAACGCTGCAACTCCGATAATTGTTGCAATTTTCCTTTTGTTATTAGTTACTTCTTTCATTTTATAAAATTAGATATTAAAAATTATTAATAAAAGTATAACATACTTCCAATCAAATAAAACGCATTTGTACTTTTTTTTAATATATGTATATTACACATTATTAGCCTTATACTGCTTTGCTTTCCTATTCACGAATATGTATTTTTAGAATTGGCAAATTTGGAGAGACATATAAGTTAAAATCATTGATTTTTTAATAATTTAAACCGGCTTTAGTTCCATCCATGATTAAAATATTTATCGTAGCCGTAATCATTTGGTGACTTTTCGGTGTTGTATTAAAGATACACGTTGTATGGTCGTAAAAATCATGTATTTTTGTCAAAAATCAAATATTCTTTCATCAGACCTAATTATTTTTCAATACTTTATTTAACGAAAAACACGTCATCCATCGATAAATTCTGAAAATGAAAAAGATATTTCTCTGTTTATTCCTCTGTTGTTGTGTTGGCATTGCCCAATCTCAAGAAACACGCTTATTGCGATTTCCCGCTACCTATGGAAATCAAATAGTATTCACTTATGCCGGAGATTTATATACGGTAGACGTTTCGGGTGGCGTTGCCCGGAAATTGACCAATGCAAAAGGGTTTGAAATGTTCGCCCATTTTTCGCCAGACGGTTCTCAAATTGCATTTACTGCCAATTATGACGGGAATACGGAAGTATACCTAATGCCGGCGCAAGGAGATGAGCCTAAACGGCTCACTTACACGGCAACATTGTCGCGTGATGACGTGTCCGACCGGATGGGCCCCAACAATATTGTAATGGGATGGACGCCGGATGGCAAAAATATCATTTACCGTTCCCGTAAGCAGAGTTTTAATTCATTTGTCGGCCAATTATTTAGTGTGCCTGCAACAGGCGGCATGTCTTTTGAATTGCCACTCCCCTCTGGCGGTTGGTGTTCATATTCCGAAGACGGTACAAAATTGGCGTATAATGAAGTATTTCGCGAATTCCGTACGTGGAAATACTACAAAGGCGGTATGGCTGATGATATTCGTATTTATGACTTTCAGACTAAAGAAACGAAAAACATCACAAATAACGTAGCGCAAGATATCTTCCCAATGTGGTTTGGCGATGAAATATTCTTTGTATCGGATCGCGACAGGACAGCAAATTTATTTGTATACAATACCAAAACCGGTGCTACAACGAAGGTAACCAATTACACGGAATATGATATTAAATTTCCTTCGGCTGGAGATCGCGCCATTGTGTATGAAAACGGCGGTTATATTTACTATTTCGATGTGATTAGCCGGATTGCGAAAAAAATCAATATTCAAGTTAATGATGACAAGGTATGGGGACGAAATGATTGGGTAGATGCATCGGAATATACTTTTTCTGCCGACATTTCTCCGGATGGGAAACGATTGGTGTTTGGTGCAAGGGGTGATATTTTTACCGTTCCTGCCAAATCGGGTACTACGCGTAATTTGACTCAAAGCTCCGGTGCACACGACCGCAACGCAACATGGTCGCCCAACGGACAATGGATTGCATACTTGAGCGATCAAAGCGGAGAATACGAAATATACATTCAAAAGCAAGATGGAAGCGAGCCTCCAACTAAATTAACCACCGGTGGTGACACATACAAATTTGACATCGTATGGTCGCCGGATAGCAAAAAGATATTGTGGAACGATAAAAAAATGCGTTTGCAATATGTAGATATAGCCACTAAAAATGTCACATTGGTTGCCCAATCGCAAAGGTGGGAATATGAGACCTTCTCATGGTCGCCGGATAGCCGTTGGGTTGTGTATGCTGGAATGGCAAATAATCAATTCTCTCAAATATACCTGTATAATACGATTGATAAAAAGACAACTAGTGTAACAGACAGTTGGTACGAATCGGGTGAGCCTACATTCAGCCGAGACGGCAAATATTTATTTTTTGTTTCAAACCGTGATTTCAATCCCATATACAGCGCTGTAGAATGGAATGTTGCTTACCAAAAGATGAGCCGGATTTATGGCGTTATCTTGTCGAAAGACACGCCAAGCCCCTTTGCACCTGTGAATGACGAAGTAACTATTAAACCGGAAGAAACGGAAAAAGGCAAAACGAAAAAATCCGAACCGGAACAACCAAAGCCTGACGTAGCTATTAAGATTGACACCACTGGATTGAGCAAAAGAATTTTTGATATTCCCGTTAGGGTGGATAATTATGCGAACTTGCAATACATGAGCAACAAACTGTATTACAACCGTTCGTCGGATCTGGTGATGTTTGACCTTGAAAAGCAAAAAGAAACGGAATTAGGGCAAGGAATGCGCTACACACTATCGGCCGATGGGACAAAAATGGTGGTACTTAAAAGTTCTGATTATTGGATCATGGATACGCCCATCTCTCCCATTACGTTGGAAAATAAGGTGGATTTATCCGGCTTAAAAGTTTGGGTAGATAAACAAGCCGAATGGAAACAAATTTATGATGAATGTTGGCGGCAAATGCGCGATTTCTTTTATGTGTCGAATATGCACGGCGTGGATTGGAAAGCCATGCATGATAAATATGCGGTATTGCTGCCTTACACAAGGACGAAAGACGATGTAAATTACCTGATTGGCGAATTGAATGTAGGGCATGCTTATATCAATGGTGGCGACACGGAAAAACCATCGAGAATACAAACAGGCTTATTGGGTGCTAAAATTAGCCACAATGCAGCCGGATTTTTCCGCATCGACCGGATATTGCAAGGCGCAAATTGGAGCAAATCCCTTCGTTCGCCTTTGACAGAAATAGGTTTGAATATCAAGGAAGGCGATTATATTGTTGCCATTAATGGACAATCTTTGGAAAAAACGTCCGATATATATCCACTTTTGGTAGGCATGGCTGGCCGTCAAGTGGAACTTCAGATCAATAGCAAGCCATCTTTGGAAGGAAGTCGCAAAGTGATTGTTGTCCCTATAGACGATGAAGCCAATTTGTATTATTACAATTGGGTACAAAACAATATCCGCAAAGTAGAAGAAGCCACCAACGGGCAAGTTGGTTACATCCATATACCCGACATGGGACCGGATGGATTGAATGAATTTGTCAAGTATTTTTATCCGCAACTCAATAAAAAGGCTTTAATCATTGATGACCGGGGGAATGGCGGTGGAAATGTTTCGCCAATTATCCTTGAGCGTTTGGCACGCGAAGTAACTCGCGCAAACATGCTTCGCAATGCAACCATCCCCACGCAAACGCCAACACAAATGATGTTAGGTCCAAAAATTCTGCTGATTGATAAATATTCGGCTTCTGACGGCGACCTATTCCCATATGGATTCAAAAAGCATCATATAGGAAAGGTAATTGGCACACGTAGTTGGGGCGGAGTTGTGGGTATTCGTGGTTCACTACCTTTTGTTGATGGGACGGATTTGCGCAAACCGGAATTTGCATCTTATTCTTCGGAAACCAGCCAATGGATTATTGAAGGGCATGGCGTTGATCCGGATATCGTAGTAGAAAATGACCCTGCACGTGAATACGCTGGCATTGACGACCAGTTGAATAAAGCCATCGAATTGATTCTCGAAGAACTGAAAACCGAAGCCCGTTCATTGCCGCCTATCCCTGCTGCACCAGACAAAAGCAAGAATTGAAAATGGAACGGATAACGATTTCGAATATTTCATTTGAAGAACGACTATAAATGAGATTGAACAAGATTGTAAAAATAATAGCTACCCTGCTATGCGTAGTTATTTACGCCCATGCGCAAAAACCGGAGTACGCCTCTTTGCCCGCATGGTATAATGACTACGATGTGAAATTCTACAAAATTGATGTAGAAGCTGATAATAAGAATGCAAATATAAAAGGGAGAGTTGATATCATAGCAGAAATGCAGAAATCCGGGTTGGAATCTTTTATACTCGACCTATCCAGCAAGGTTTCGGTGGATTCGGTGCGGGTGAATGGCAAACGTGCTTTATTCCAACTCGCCAATGATGAATTATCTATCCGCACACCGGCAACCCGTAAGGGTGATATGTATACAATCAGCGTATTTTACCAAGCTGGACAAGATAAGGATAATGGATTTTTTACAGCCGTTAGTTCCGAAAAAGACTTCCGTTGGGATATTGATGTAACATGGACTTTATCCGAACCCTACAATGCAAAACGATGGTTTCCCTGCAAACAATATCTTCCCGATAAGGCCGATTCGGCATATATTTTTGTTACTGTGCCGAAGCATCTGAAAGCCGGAGCACCGGGCGTACTTTCTGCCGTAACGCCAATGCCCGGAAATAAAAGCCGTTATGAATGGAAGACCCGTTATCCGGTAGCGTATTATCTCCTTTCATTCACGGTGTCCGATTA
>JAVBPN010000186.1:0-10944 GCA_031549585.1 Bacteroidales bacterium | reverse complement strand
AGTACTTGCCGTATTGTTGTTAACAACAACATTATTCGACGTTAAAGTACTGCCTGTAAGAATACCACCACCTGTAGCTAATGAGGTATTTTTGTACACAGTTACATTTCTCAGAATAATTGTAGTAACAGCGCAAATACCGCCACCACCATTAGCGGAATTACTACTATTATTTGGAGCGACTGATGAATTATTGTTTGTTAAAGTAACATTCTCCAAAATTGCTTCATCTGTAGTAAATATGCCCCCACCTCCACCAAAGCCCAGACCAGTACCAACATAAATTCCTGTTCCTAGCACCGTTCCCGTTACGGAATTATTTTTGATTACTGCATTTTTTAACACCAGCGTTTTTAAGGCATATATACCGCCGCCGCCGCCACGAGCCCTAGAAACGCTCGAGTAGTAGGGCTTTGCTGTATTATTGCTTATGATGCCGGTTGTCAAATTTCCAAGATCAATATCCGCAGCAGTATACATACCACCACCGCTACCCGAAACTGTGGTTCCACCCAAGCCTGCTCCATTGCCATTCAATTCCAACGAAGTTAACTCTGTGGCTGTAAAAATACCTGTTGCGGACTTGTAAATGCCACCACCATCGCCAGTAGCGCCATTTCCATTGCAAACCAATGCTCCTTTTAAAGTAAAGCTATTGGCTGCATAAATACCCCCACCATGATATGCTCCCGTTGTCGCATATCCTGAACCTGTCCATCCGGCTTTGTTGTATGAAATGGTATTGTTACCACTGAGGGTTAACAGTCCCGATGCATAAATGCCGCCGCCGTTGCCGTTTGCTGTATTGTCTGTAACTCGAGAGTTATCTAATGTAATAGAAATACCGGAAGTTGTGTTGATACCGCCACCGGTTGTTCCTGCTTGGTTATTGGTTATTTCCCAGCTATCACCTGTGAGGTTAATGCCGGTGTGGATTCCACCACCGGTGCCTGTGATTGCCTTGTTGTTATTTATTTTCACTGTTGCCCCAGTTGTCGTGAGGCTACCGGTAGTGCCTTTCCATATGGCTCCACCTTGACTTTGGGCTATATTACCTTCAAAAACAATATTTTTATTCAAGGTAAGCGCTCCACCGGCATACACGCCACCTCCGCTCGTTCCTGCATTGTTATCCGAGACGGTTGTTTCTTCAAGAACGGTAGCAACACTGGAATAAAGACCGCCACCAACCCTGGTTGCATTATTTTTTTGAATAAGTGAATTAATTAATGTACAAGACAGGGCATTATCGGCTACAAAAATACCGCCGCCTGCACCGGTTCCATTATAGCTGGTGTTTCCCGAAAGTGCTGCATTGTTCCTGACTATTATATTGTTAAATTGACTTGCGACACCTATTGCCAAATAAATACCGCCGCCGCAGCCATCACCAGAGGTACTGCCGGGTGCTATTACCGTATTGTTTTCTATAATCAGATCGGAGAGGATTCCGGTTGTGTTTCCGACGGAACAAAAAATTCCGGCACCGTCATTATTAAGTCCTGTACCATTTCCATAACCATCTGAAATATGAAAACCGGACAATGTGGCTTCTTCATGGTTGTAAATTACTACACGGTAAGTGTTGTCAGTTGCTACCTTGGTTGTCCCGATATCGCCACTTAAGCGGGTGATGTTGGTCAAAGGAGCATAACTGCTCAAATCTGTACCAGTGGATGCTGTGCTGTAACCACCATGCAATTCTATAGCTTTGTTTAATTCAAATGAATATGTGCGGTCAGTACCTGTGATAGGATAATATGTTCCTGCTGCTACATAAATTTTTGTGCCAGCTGTTGCCGTATTTTTTAAATAATTGGCTAACTGTGTTCCATCATAAGCATTGTCCCATGAAGAACCATCGCCTATTCCTGTAGCCGTTTCTTTTACAAACAGTGTTGTTCCAACTTGTAGTGTGGTGGAATAAGATGTTTCGATAAGTGTCGTATTTTCATATTTGTAACTGTCGGATCCTTTCGTCCCCAAAGCATAATTTTCGGTT
This sequence comes from Bacteroidales bacterium, assembly GCA_031549585.1. Taxonomy (GTDB): domain Bacteria; phylum Bacteroidota; class Bacteroidia; order Bacteroidales; family UBA4181; genus JAIRLS01. The sequence goes on along the minus strand of JAVBPN010000186.1, from coordinate 8,942 downwards.
TTATCCATAGCCTTTATACGATCAACAATCGCAATAGACGTTTGCGTATGTAGGCTGCTTATCACAAATAGAATAAGAAATACGATCAGAAAATATTTTTTCATTAATTTTTTAGAGAAATTAATCCAACAAATAATGATTAAATAATTTTACACTTTTCACATACTTGAGATTAATCTATTTTTAGATTTTTGTTATATAACAAACTATAAATAACATACTTACAATAATGAAATATTGATCATAATGAGCACATATGTATCACTTCCTGAAACTTGAAATTTCGCCAAATCAATAACCAATAATTTTATCCTATTTAGATACGTTTTTCAACAAAAAAAGTTGCAAAAAGATCACAAAGCAATTTGTTATTTGCGGGAAATGATCATTGTTATACAATTATTGATAGAGATAATATTATATAAAACAGATCACCCAGAAGATAATTATTCACACGAACAAATATTCGTTTCTGAATAACCTTTGAAATTTTCTCGTTATATTCTGAGTTTAACGAGAAATCAGATAAAACAGTATGGGTATTTTGGATGAAAATGACATAATATTAAAGTGAAAACAATAAACCATAAAATATTTTGCTTAAAAATTATTATTTACCATTGAGCGTAAAAATATTATTTTTGTAACAGGTTTACCTTATTACGGCATATACATTTGAAATTTTGTCATATTCACAAATGAAACCTTATTTACTATTTTTAATTATTATAATGTGTGGCCAAATATCCGCTCAGGAAGATGGACAGCAGCAATTGGTAGAAAAGTATGTGGCTTTGTATATGAATGCTGTTCGTAACCATGCAATTATTTATAATGGTAAAGAGTCTGAAAAATATCCACGTGTGCAAAACAATCCTTATTTTAAAGGCATATTATATACTGAAGGACAATTATCGTATAATGGAGTCATATATCCTGGTGTTTACTTACAATTGGATTTATGTAGAGATGAACTAGTTGTTTTATCTCCTGATTATTTGTTTAATGTCGTTTTGTCTCCCGATAAGGTTGATTATGCACATATTCACGGTTATCATGTGTTTCCCCTACAATCGGACGGTCTTCCCGGTTGTCCTTCTTCTGGTTTTTATTTGCGTCTTTATTCAAAAGGCTGTGTCGTTTTAGAAAAACAATCTACTACTTTAGAGATAAGGGATCGCGAACCTGTATTTATGCCATCTGTGAAATATTATTTACGTAAAGACGATGTCTATTATAGATTAAGAGGTAAAAGATCTTTATTGAAGGCTTTAGGTTCGCACAAAAAAGAGTTAAAACAATATGTCCGGCATTCACACTTAAGTTTTAGAGAAAACGCCGAAACCATGATTGTAAGTGTAGTAAAAGAATATGAAAGATTGAATAGTTTGTGAAAAGAATTATCCACATATCAATTATTCTGCAAATTGCTGTCTTTTCAAGTTTTGCACAACAGAGGACCACTGTTAATCTAAACAATCGGCCAATAGTAGATTTATTTGAATTGATTGAAAATCAAACAAATTATCGTATTTATTGTGTTCAGGAAGCAATGGATTCTTTAGTTGTGTCGGTTTCTGGAACAAGTTTGGACCCAGTTGCTGTTATTCAACAGGCATTGAAAAATACAGCTTTTCAGGTATCGGCATATCAAAATGCTATTTTTATTGTAATGAATACAAAATTGATCACAGAGCTGCCTAAAAGTTTTTATACCAGTCAAGAAGTTGATCAAACAGAACTTTCGATGATTTCGCTTAATAGCAATAAAGAAGAAGAAAAAGCTACTTCGGAACATAAAGTTTATATTGTTGGAAATGAGCGAATTAAATCCGATTCAAAAGTCGCAATAACCGGATATGTAACCGATTTTAAAACTGGCGAATCTGTTCCGGGTATCACTGTATTTATAGAAAATCCTGTAATAGCAGCTGTTACAGATGCTAGTGGATATTATTCTCTTCAATTACCTCCGGGTAGGCAAGAGTTAAATATTCGAGGAGTAGGTAAGAAAGAAACCAAACGGCAATTGATGCTTTATTCTGACGGAAAACTTGACATTGAGCTGGAAGAGCAAGTGTATACGCTTCAAGAAATTACTATTCTCGCAGAAAGGACAGACAATATTAAGGCTACTTCCATTGGTGTAGAACGTCTCAAAATGAGAAGTATTAAAAACGTGCCTACTGCTTTTGGAGAAGCAGATGTAATGCAAATTGTATTAACATTGCCTGGCGTGAAATCGGTAGGTGAAATTTCTAGTGGTTTCAATGTTAGGGGAGGGGCTACAGATCAAAATTTAATATTATACAATAATGGTACTATTTACAATCCCACCCATTTGTTTGGTTTATTTTCCACTTTTAACCCGGATGTAGTAAATGATATGGAATTGTATAAAAGTAGTATTCCAGCGAAATATGGTGGCCGCATATCTTCTGTTTTAGATATCAATAACAGAGAAGGGAACAAGAAAAAATTTCAAGGTTCAGCTAGTATTGGATTATTAACTAGCCGACTAACATTAGAAGGGCCTATTTTTTCAGAAAAAACTTCATTCATTGTTGGAGGTCGAACAACTTACTCAGACTGGTTATTAGACCTGATTCCAGAGCAAAGTGGATATAAAGGCGCTAGTGCTGGTTTTTATGATTTGAACGGATCAATTACACATAAATTTAATGAATATAATACAGTTTATCTAAACGCATATTATAGTTACGACCGTTTTGAATTTAATGATTATGAACGATATGGGTATCATAATACAACTATTTCAGGAAAATGGCGACATATATTCAATCCTAAGTTTATCAGTAATTTTGTTGCGGGATATGACCAATATGGCTACAATACAAAAAATACAGAATATCCTACAACTTCATATACTCTTGATTATAAGATTAGTCAAATATTTGGCAAAGCCGATTTCTCTTACTACTTAAACGATCAACATACATTAGGTTTTGGTATAAACTCTATATATTATAATTTGACCCCTGGAAACTATTTACCTGATGGGGAAGAATCATTGGTAAACGAAGATCGAATTCAAACCGAAAAAGCTTTAGAATCAGGAATTTATTTGAGTGATCAATGGAAAATATCACCAACCCTGTCTATTGATGCGGGAATTCGATATTCTATATTTAATGTATTGGGACCTCGTGTGTATAATATATATTCGTCAGATTACTTGCCAGCATTGGCGACAGTTTTAGATACTGATTCAGCAGGTCGTGGTATTTTAAAAACGTATCATGGCCCTGAATTTCGTTTTTCTGTTCGATACGTCTTTGGAAAAGACATGTCGGTTAAAGCAGGAGTTACAACAATGAGGCAATACATTCACAAGATATCGAATAATACCATTATGTCGCCTACAGATACATGGAAATTATCTGATGTAAATATTAAACCTCAAACTGGAGCTCAATTTGTGGTTGGCCTATTTAAAAATTTTGCGGATAACATGATCGAAACTTCTGCAGAGGTTTATTACAAGATGATGAATGAATATCCCGATTATCGCAATGGCGCAAAATTGCTAATGAACCATCACCTTGAAACAGAAATAGCAGGAACTAAGGGCCGAGCTTATGGCATAGAGTTGATGTTTAGAAAAATACAAGGACAATTGAATGGATGGCTTAGCTATACTTATGCAAGGACAATGTTACAAGGACAAGAAGCTACTGGTTCTTATGGGAGTTCAGATGAATGGTATCCGGCTGATTTTGACAAACCCCATGAAATTAAGTTTGTCGGTAATTATAAGTTTACACACCGGTATAGTTTTTCGTTGAATTGCGATTACAGTACAGGGAGGCCTATTACATTGCCCATTGCTAAATATCAATATGCGGGAGGACAATTTGTTTATTACACAGAAAGAAATAAATATCGCATTCCGGATTTTTTCCGGATGGACATTTCTTTCAATATCGAAGCAGGACACCGACTGACAAAACTTACCCATAGCTCTATTTCTTTTGGCGTTTATAATGTAACTGGCCGGAAAAACGCATATTCGATTTATTATGTTGCTGAAGATGGGAAGATCAATGGCTATAAATTATCCATTTTTGGTGTTCCCATTCCGTATGTTTCATACAATATTAAATTCTGAAATGAAAAACCTTCATTTATTTATCTTTTTGATTTCTATGTGCGGTTGTATTACCGAATATGAGGCCAAAGAAATAAATGAAACAGTTGATATCTTGATTATTGAAGGGACAATTACCAATGATACTACATACGTTATGTTAAGTAAGGCTGTTCCTTTAGTAAATGAAATCAATGATATGATTTATATTGACAACGCAACTCTTTATGTAGAATGCAATGACGGAACTCAATCTATAAATTCGATTGCTGAAGGGCAAGGAAAATATTTGATTAAAACAGGAAAATTAAATGATAACTGCCAATATCGTTTAAAAATATTTATTGATGAGAAAGAATATCAATCCGAATATCTTTCGCCCCTGATCACTCCTGAAATTGACAGTATTTCGTGGGTTAAGGAAGGAAAAGGGAAACCTGTTTATATTTGTGTATCTGCTCGTGATTCTCGAAACCAATCTCCATATTACCTTTGGTCTTACAAAGAAGATTGGGAGTTTAAAACCCGGTTGCGGGCAAGTGCGTTTCGTGATAATGGGATAATTATTATAGCTACTTCACAAAACAATCATTATTATTGTTGGCAATCAGATAAGTCACATACATTATTATTAGGAGAAACGTCAAAACTCAATGACAACGTCATATCAGAAAAAAGACTAATAGAAATGGAACCCACGGATGACAAACTTTCAGAATTATACCACATATCTGTAACTCAAAATCTGATTAGGAAAGAAGCGTATGATTATTATGCTAATTTGCAAAAAAACATTGAACAAACCGGAAGCCTTTTTTCCCCTATTCCTTCAGAAATGAGAGGAAATATTACTTGTGTGGCTAATCCGGAAATGCATGTGGTTGGATATATAGAAGTATCTACGACTTCAAGAAATAAGAGATTCATCTGGAAATCGGAAGGAATTTACGAAGAGCCTTATTCTCCCTGCATAAAACAAATTGATGCTGCTGTAGTAGCTAATACAATATATATGTATTCATCAATAGGAGAGCATAGTTATGCACCAAGAGAATGTGTTGATTGTACAGTAAAGGGAACAAAGAAAAGGCCTGATTTTTGGCCTGATAATGGTCATTATTAATACGCACAATATGAAAAACTTATATTTATTTGTTGTAATGATTTTTATGTGCGGTTGTATTACCGAATATGATGCCAAAGAAGTAAATGAGACAGTTGATATATTGATTGTTGATGGAACAATTACCAATGATACAACATATATTACTTTAAGTAAGGCTGTTCCTTTGACAGATGAAATCAATGATATGCTTTATATTAACAATGCAACTCTTTATGTAGAATGTAATGACGGAACTCAATCCATAAATTCGGTTGCTGAAGGACAAGGAAAGTATTTGATCAAAACAGGAAAATTAAATGATAACTATCAATATCGTTTGAAAATATTCATTGATGAGAAAGAATATCAATCCGAATATCTTTCACCCCTGATCACTCCTGAAATTGATAGTATTTCGTTGATAAAAGCAGGAAAAGGGAAGCCAGTATATATCTGTGTATCTGCCCGTGATTCTCGAAACCAATCTCCATATTACCTTTGGTCTTACAAAGAAGACTGGGAGTTTAAAACCCGGTTGCGGGCAAATGCGTTTCGTGATAATGGGATAATTATTGCAGCTACTTCACAAAACAATCGGTATTATTGTTGGCAATCAGATAGGTCTCATACATTGTTGTTAGGAGAAACGTCAAAACTCAATGATAATATCATATCAGAAAAAAAATTGATCGAGATGGATCCCTCAGATGATCGGCTTTCAGAATTATACCACATATCTGTAACTCAAAATCTGATTAGGAAAGAAGCGTATGATTATTATGCTAATTTGCAAAAAAACATTGAACAAACTGGAAGTCTTTTTTCCCCTATTCCTTCAGAAATGAGAGGAAATATTATTTGTGTGGCTAATCCGGAAATGCATGTGGTTGGATATGTAGAAGTATCTACGACTTCAAGAAAAAAGAGATTCATCTGGAAATCAGAAGAAATTTATGAAGAGCCTCGTTCGCTCTGTCAACAACAAATAAATGCTACAGCCATAGCTGATGCCTTATATATCTATGATCCATTAGTGGAAAACCTTTATGCACCAAGAGAATGTGTTGACTGTACAGTAAACGGAACCAAAACAAGGCCTGACTTTTGGCCTGATAATGGTCATTATTGAGATAGAAATGAAAAAATATTTTTATTTATTATTAATTTATACGATTCCGCTTTGGGGGCAAAACAATGCAGGTATATTGCATGAACGGATATATTTGCAAACAGACAAACAAACCTATCTGGCTGGAGAATTGCTGTGGATGAAAATTTTCACAGTTGATATAAATAAGCATCCGTTATTATTCAGTAAAATAGTTTATGTTGAATTATTGGATGAGGCTGCTTCAATTACTCGATGCAAAATTGATTTATCAAATGGAATTGGTGAGGGATGGTTGGAACTGCCTTCAGATATACCGAGCGGTTATTACAGGTTAGTCGCTTATACACGATTTATGAGAAACGAAAATCCCGATGTCTTTTTTGAAAAAAACATTGGAATTATTAATCTGCTTCAAGCAAATGCAACAAGAAAAAAAGAAGCCGATAATACGGCATCTTCTTTTGAAGAAAAAACGGCCAATACATTTTCTTTATCTACAGATAATCTTTCTTATAATACGAGAAATCAGGGATATGTAGCCTTGGACGGATTGCCTGAAAATATTTGGACGCTCTCTATATCCGTTACTGGAAAAGATCTAATGACTATTCCTGGAATTAATCCTATCCAAGAATGGAGAAAGCAATTGGTAGAGTCAACTGAAAACGATTTCACCGGAGATTTTCTTCCTGAGTATGAAGGGCATATTATCACAGGTAAAGTTGTAGATGTCAATAATGAAGCTGATATTCCATCAACTCCATTTGTTTCCTTTCTTTCATTTCCGGGGAAAGAAATTTGTTTATTTGTAGGGAAACCGGATTCAAGGAATCAGGTTTCGTTTTATACAACCTGCACTTCCGGAATAGAAGAAATGGTTACAGCAGTATTTAATGCATCAGATAAGAAGTATCGCGTAGATATTCAAAATCCCTATATTCAAAACCATACTCAAAAATCATTGCCTGTTTTGCATTTGGATTCTACCCATGCCGACCAGTTGTTAAAACGGAGTGTCGCTTTGCAGGTTTTGTATTCATTCACAGGAGATTCTTTGGCAAAACAAAAGATTTCGGATTCTTATTTTAAGAATAAACCGACAACGAGCTACCCATTAGATGAATATACCCGATTTACTACGATGAATGAAGTAATCACAGAATTTGTTACGGGGGTTCGATTTCGTCGGCAAAGATTAGAAATAGTCGTAAGCAAAGGAAATTATTATGATTTTGGAACTCCACTTGTTTTGCTGGATGGTATACCCATTACAAATCATCAGGTAATTTTTAACTACAATCCGCTTCTTGTTCAAAGAATAGATCTTTATTCAGGGATACATGCGTTTGGAGGGCAAACGTTTGATGGAATCATTGCTTTTTCAACATATCGATATGATTATCCGGATTTGAAAGTAGATCAGACTACTCAATTTGTCAATTATGAGGGGACGCAAGCTCGTCGCCGGTTTTATATTCCGGATTATTCAGATGACGAAAACCGACAAAGCCGGTTTCCTGATTATAGGCATACACTACTTTGGTCTCCAAATGTACAAACACAAGGGAAATCTTCTATCCAGATTCCCTTTAACACTTCTGATTTTACAGGAGAATTCCAGGTAGTTGTTGAGGGCTTGACAAAAGATGGAAATGTTGTATATGCCAAAAGCTCATTTGTTGTTAATTGAAAAATTTGTTTCTGAACGGCTTTTCTAATGGAATTAAAGACAAAAGCAGTATATTTATATAAGGTATGAATATCACTTTTGGACAAATCAATCATCAATTTGAATATGTCGCTGGCGAGGGAGTCAAGCACGATTTTCCTATGCATATGCATCATACATTTTGTGTTGGGATGGTGATCAAAGGGAAACGGTTGATTCGGTTACCATACGGCGAAGAAACTATTGGTGAAGGAGAGGTTTTTGCAATCAATGCTGGGCAACCTCATGCCATTAAAGCAGATGATCCTCATGATTATATTGCTGTTACTACCAATAATATTCCGGCAACACATTTCTTTTGTAATAAAATAAAATCATCTGCTTGTCGAGGATTGTTTGATGACCTGTTAAACTCGATCTATGATAAAAAGGCAAGCGATCAGTTATTAATCTTGGCCTCTTTGCTGGAAACGTTAAATGACTTCCAGATTGCAACATCAATCAATAAGAATCCAGTGGAAGTGATCCAACATGCGATAAAATTTATCAGGCAACATTATCAATCCGCCATAACCATTGATGATGTTGCTGAATACTTGTGTGTCAGCTCTTCTCATTTTTGTCATTTGTTCAAGCAGTATACGGGAATGTCTCCTTACAATTACTTATTACAATACCGCATTAAATGTTCGCGGTCATTACTGAAAAAACATTATTCGATATTTGATACAGCTATTGCCACAGGTTTTTATGACAGCAGTCATTATATCCGGCATTTTATTTCCTACGAAGGTGTATCACCCGGACATTATCAGAAATATTTTCCCTGAATTGTCAAAAAGCAAGATTGTACAACAGGAAATAATCAAATAGCTTCATTTTTGTGATTCATTAAAATCACTATTGATATGAAGACATTAATTCTTATTTGTTGTATGACATTGTCGTT
>JAVBPN010000233.1:0-5247 GCA_031549585.1 Bacteroidales bacterium | reverse complement strand
TAATATTGAATATTTGTAAAACATTTTTTTTCGTTTCAAGAATCGATTACCGTTTTTCAAATCCGTTTTTGTTCTGAGCTGAAATAATATTGCCGCTCAACCGCCGTATATTCCGCTCAACCGCGGGTAATTTTAAAGATGATTAATATGAAACATTTTTTGATTTTATCATTTTTACTTTTGTCATTCTTCGGTTTGAATGGACAAGAGATTTCAAAGAAAGAATTGAAATATAAACCTGTAAATCTTGACGAAGCGGTTGTTCAGTTATCGAAAGTTCTTCCTGACAGTACACAGAAAGAGATTATTTCAATGACAGAAAGTGAATTTATTGCAGGTTCTCACTTTGGAGTGGGAATGTGGATTAGGAATAATTGGGGACTTTGGAGAGGTGGAGAATTAGCCGATTATTTTAAGTCGAAAGGGATTTTTCATCCCGATGATATGTCAGGAATTATACTCAAATGTTATTATAGAGAACTTCATCATCAAGACTGGGAATTAGACAAGCAAATAGCATTTTATCAAAATTATTGGAAAGAACAACAAGAATATAATTACCGTTTAGTGAACGACACTGCATTTGCCCGACAAAAGAAAAATGAATATGAGAATTCAATTCGTGAGAGAAATGAGAAATTAAAATTAGAATTTCCAATTGGTTCGCAAGTGAAAGCGTGGGTTGACTATTCTACATTTGGTTCACGTACTCAAATAATAGGAGAAATTGTCGATTGGAGAGTCGGTGTCTCAAAGGGTGGACGATTAGGAAGTTCGCCAAAAGGCCCTGAAGTTGAAAATGAATATTTGGAAGCAAAAGTAAAAGTTATAGAATTTGTGGATACTAAAAAGAAGAAAAAAGTAGAACGCTATAATCGTATGACAAATGACGAGTTGTGGGTCAACATAAACCTGATAAACAAAATGGAATGAAATAACTACCCCCGATAGGCGGCATATAGCGCACCGTTGAGCGGCAATTGCATTGCCGCTCGGAACATTAGGCAATTTGTAATTGCCGCTTGAAGAAAGAAAATAAGTAACTGAAAAATATCATGCCAACCGGATACCAAATAGTAGAACAATCAAAAATCCATTACCTGACCTTCCAAATAGTGTATTGGATTGATGTATTCAGCCGCAAGGCTTACCGCGACTTGTTCCTTGAAAGCCTGGCATATTGCCGGCAGCACAAATCACTTGAAGTATATGGTTACGTAGTCATGACCAACCACATACACTTGCTGGTACGCAGCGCGGCAGGCGACCTGAGCGGTACCATCCGCGACCTGAAAAAGTTCACCAGCAAGGCCATAGTGGAAGCCTTGAGTGACGACCACGAAAGCCGGCGCGAATGGATATTGCGATTGCTGGCACACGCAGCGCAACGCCAGAACAAGGAAGGCAAATACCAGCTTTGGACACATGAGAACCATGCCGAGTTAGTGTATTCAAATAACTTCATAGAACAAAAGTTGGAATACATACACCAAAACCCGGTGCGGGCGGGATTTGTGCAAAAAGCGGAAGATTACCTGTATTCCAGCGCCCGTAATTATGCAGAACTGGATGCGATGATTGAAATCGATAAAATTGATGTAAGATGGAAAACAGTAGAGTGAAGATGCCGGAAGTGACGTATCTCGATTTAAGAATCGATTTCCGGATTACTCCCTTCGGTCATGAGACCGCTTCGCTAAGTTGCAAATCCGGATTTGTTCCAAGCGGCAATACAATTGCCGCTCAACCGCGCCGCATATTCCGCTCATCGCGGGGAAATTTATAAAAAATCAAAATGAGAACGACAATCATATTAATCTGCACTTTGTTCATGGTTGCTTGTGGTGGGCGTGGGAATCAACAAACGATCGGTAATACACCGCAAGGAGAATATCACGAAATGATAACAGTGTACGAGAACATCTACAATTCAGACAGCCTTCTGATAAAAGTCACAGAAAGGGATTATGCAGTTATTTTGACTCTGAAAACGCTTGAAAAAACACGGACTTATGAATACGAATACCAGAAGTTGCCAAACAAAACGACCGAACAAAGAAAGTATTTTATCAGCGGGAACAATCAGCGGGAACTGCTGACTATCAAAAAGACTTCGCCGCTGCACGAAGAAATAACCGAATTGAGAAATGGCAAGATGGAAGCCTCCGAATTAAAACAATTTGACACGCAGGGACGGCTCTTAAAGGAGGAATCGCGTTCTGAAAAGAGCTATTCCGGGTTTGGTATGGCTATCAATCGTTATGATAAAACCGAGTTCGAATATGACACACTCGGGCGGATAACAAAAAAAACGGTGCGAACAAAACTTGACGGAGATGTACATAATCACGAAATCACAACAACATATCGTGAAAATAGCGATGAGATTATATCAGAAAATTACCGTGACCTAACTTCCGGAAAAATAACGATTACTCAATACCGGTCGGAATATTCGGGCGACACGTTAATAATGAAAGTGTATGGCGATAACGAGAAATTATCGCGTATGACCAAAAAGGCTTCGGGATATTTTGCGGAAATTGCTTATGATAGTGACAAGCCTTATATACAGGACGAAAAAATAATTGTTGGAAATGTAGAAACGACAATATCCCACGAATTTGAAAGGAATATTGGAGATACGCTTCGCTATGAAAATGGGCTGCTGATGCGTGAAGTGAGAATTACACCCGAAATGCATCATATCAATAACTATTTCTACGATAGTAAGCGTAATGTATCAAGACATCAACAGCAAGTGTGGTTCTTGAGCAATGAAATTTAAAACAAAAAAAATAAAAGGTAATGAGAAAAGTAGTCATCATTTTTAGTGTTCTCATCTGTATTACGAGCAGTTGCAGACAGACAACAAAAAAACAAACGGAAGAAAGCATCAACTTCGCAGATACATTAACATTCGCTAATGATGCAGATACATTAACATTCGCTAATGATACTGATTCGGCTGAAGCACAAAATATGAAGAGCAATCCATTATTCGGCATTCAAGAAATAGACTCCGTAGCGTATTTCACATTGAAAAAAAATGCCAACATACAAAAAACAGCGTTGGAAAAACTAACGGATTTGGAACAAGTAAAAGAAATTCTGAAAGGACGGGTTATGTGGGGTAAATATGACTACGAAGAAAATGAAATGTCAGAAGATGAACAGGGAACGGCGGTTTATAAGATTGAGTTTCGTAATGGAAAAACACTTTTGTGCGATGATGAGATGTTTTTCGTTGCTTATTTTCCACAAGAAGATGTTTTGCTCCTTGAGGGAGTACACAGTTCTGAAATAATTTTCAATTTGACCACAAGCGAAGAACAAACAGAAGTGGGAAATCCTGAACACAGACATTATTCTCCTTCAAAACAGTACAGATTAAATACCTATGATAACGGACAAGTTCCGATTTATTTTATTCAGAAAAAATCGGAAACACAATATGTAACTTCATTGACTCCGGTTTTAGATTCGGAAATACAATATACAACTATAATTAATTTGACCTTAGGGTCGGAACTTGAAGAATCCATAGGCTTTATTCCTGAATATTTAGCTGATGCGTTTTGGCAAAGCGATACAATATTGAATTTTATTGCACCACAGTACTTTTACCCTGAAGATAAAACGGTAAAAATGTATTATCAACTTAATTTGAAATGAAAAATGTAATAATGCCAGCATCCAACTGCCCCTCTGGGTTAGCTTCGCTGAGCTTGCCCCGTTGAGCGGCAATTGTATTGCCACTCTTCAACACCAGGCAATTTTTAATTGCCGCTTGTCAGAAAGAAGATAAGCAAAAAGTAACCGAAAAATACCATGCCAACCGGGTACCAAATAGTAGAACAATCAAAAATCCATTACCTGACCTTCCAAATAGTGTATTGGATTGATGTATTCAGCCGCAAGGCTTACCGCAACTTGTTCCTGGAAAGCCTGGCATATTGCCGGCAGCACAAATCACTTGAAGTATATGGTTACGTAATCATGACCAACCACATACACTTGCTGGTACGCAGCGCGGCAGGTGATCTGAGCGGCACCATCCGCGACCTGAAAAAGTTCACCAGCAAAACCATAGTGGAAGCCTTGAGCCCTTCGGTCATGAGACCGCTTCGCTAAGTTGCAAATCCGGATTTGTTCCAAGCGGCAATACAATTGCCGCTCAACCGCGCCGCATATTCTGCTCATCGCGGGGCAAAAAATTACGCGAAAAATTGAAAATTAAATAAATAAAAAACATCCGAAAGGACAAAAAAACAAACAAATATGGAAAATAAAGACATTTATTGGGCAGACGGAGATAGCTCTAAAATGATTGAAGCATTTGAAAATGCACAAAAAACATTCAAATATTTTTGGAGAGAATTATCTTGGGAATATAGACGGATAGTTCCCGCCCTGAGTGTTTCTTGCGTAAAAATAGCCTTTACCCAAGAAACAGACCAAGTCGGTAAACCTATTGTAGAACACATGTGGATAAACGAAGTAATGTTCGACGGGACTAATGTAACAGGGACCTTGGTTAACAAACCCAATGAATTAACAAACATTTCCAATGGGGACACTGTAAATGTTCCTTTAAATCAAATTAGTGATTGGCTTTTTGCTATTGCCGAACACAACCCTAAAGGAGGATTGTTAAAACGTTTTTCCTCTACACCAAAACCCAAGACATACGGAGGATTTACAATACAAGCAATGCGTTCTGAAATGACAAATCAAGAACAAAAACAACATGACAATGCTTGGGGAATAGATTTTGGAGATTATAATGAAATTTTACTTGTTCATGGACAGAAGGAAAATCCAGAGAACCTTGTAGAGCATCCAATGAGCAAAAATATGAGAGAAAAACTCATCGACTTTCTAAAAGAAAACCCTAACGAAATAACCAATAGTGACGAGAATGGTTTAACCATGTTACATAAACAAATAATAGCAGGAAACCTGACTTCCGTTGAAGTTTTATTATCTGTTGGTGCTGACAAAAACACTAAAACAAATCGTGGAAAAACTGCATTGGACTTGGCAAGGAAAGTGAATTGGGAACATATTATACCAATATTAGAAAAATAAACATTTCTGACGGTCCGTGATAGGCGGCATATAGCGCGCAGTTGAGCGGCAATACAATTGCCGCTCAACTGCCGAGCATCATGTCGACCAAGCAAACGAGGTACGAGTTTGCGCGTGGAGACAACTTTTCAGCTCATTCATGGCTTTACGTTGTAA
>JAVBPN010000372.1:0-5646 GCA_031549585.1 Bacteroidales bacterium | reverse complement strand
TCCGCCATCTACGGTAAAAAATGTATCAACAGCGCAGTTATCCGAAACCAATGTAACTAAATCAGATATACGTAGGCGATAGGAGCCCAACGCATCCAAAGAAACCGATTGGTTTCCTATGCAAAACAACGATGGATCAGCGTCATCTGCCACAGTAAAATTAAGCGTACAAGTAGTTTCATTTCCAGAAGAAGCACGGGCAATGACTTCTATCGCATATGTTCCTATATCGTCACAACTAAAAGTAAATTCTTTTAACTCGCCGCCGCCATCTACTGTAAAAAATGTGTCGACAACGCAGTTATCTGTAACTGACGTAACCAAATCAGATACACGCAGACGATAAGAACCTGACGCATCCAAAGAAACGGATTGATTACCTATACAAGATAATGCCGGATTGGTATCGTCGGTAACGACAAAGTTAAACTGGTCGGTTGTTTCATTACCATACGTATCGCGGGCTATCACAGTTATCGAATACGTACCAGTATTTTCACAATCAAAAACATACTCTTTCAACCTTGCACTATTATCAACTGTGAAAAAGGTATCGACGGTGCAATTATCCGAAACCGATGTAACCAAATCGGATACACGCAAACGATAAACACCAGAAGAATTCAAAACAACCGACTGTGCCCCGACAGAAGTCAGAGATGGAAAGATATTATCCAAAACGGTAACGGTTGTTACACAAGTTTGGGGGTTGTTATGAATATCTGTGATTGTAACTGCAACTGTGTTAGCACCAAGATACGAACAATCCAAATCTATTTTCTTCAAGCCACTTATTTCGGCTATTCCAAATACAGTATCTTTCAACGCACAATTATCTACCGCTCCTGCGATCAGATCTTCCACACTTAAAGAATATTTACCCGAAGCATCCAATTGAACTGAAAAAGCCGGTTGGCAAATCACAACAGGCGACTCCGTATCGTTCACAGTTACAGTAAACGTATTATTTTGAGGAAAATCTATTTTATTGATTCCATCGTAAAAATTCCATGTAATCACAGTTGTTCCTACTGGAATTTGTGCACCATTTAAGGTTGTTCCATTATATGTTCCAAAACTATATCCTATCTGATAGCCGGACACCATGATATCAAATTCTCCGCCTTGTACCTCATAATAGCATTGTTTCGTAGTATTTGTTCTTACTTTATTAGAAAGAAAAGGAAATTCAAACGGTATAACAACGATATAAAAGGAACAAATTTCTGTTGTATTGTCCAAATATGTAATTTTAGTAGTACCCATGTTAAACTGAGTATAGCTTGCATCAGTTGTACTCTCATTGGTAGGAATTGTAGTAGCTCCAGACAATACGTAAGAAGTCGCCCCTGCCACCGAAATACCGCCCACAGAAGCATGTAATTCTCCTAGCCCTAATTGCACCATTTGGTTATCAGGACATGGCGCATCTGCTTTTATCGGCAACACATAACAGGAAAGTATTGACAACACAAAAAGCATACAACGGCCTATATGACGTTGCATTATATCGCCCCACATGTATTTTATAGTCACTATGCCCGACTTAATACTTCTTTATGGAATATATATCAAATAATACGAACAACAGCTAAAAATGTTTCATTTTTAGGAGTCAAAACATAAATATCATACTAATATGATCGCTGTTTTGTTTTTTCATAATCATTTGAAATAATTTTTATATCCAACTAATTCAACTACAAATATATCACAAAATTTGTATATGTAGAGACTGAAATGGTTAGTAATTAATTCCGTGTGTTATTAAAGTGCAAATTATAAATATTTTACTACAACCTAATACCAATCATCAGCACATCATCTATTTGTTCCAGATTTCCTTTCCAGAGATCAAAATTTTCCTTGATGTATCGATATTGTTCAGTCATGCTACGTTTTTGCACATCTTCAATAATATTTTGCAATCTGCTCATTTTTAATTTCTTGCCCAAAGGACCTCCAAATTGATCCGAATATCCATCAGAAAATAAATACAGACTATCGCCTTTTTCCAATTGAAGTTCTACCATGGCAAAATCTTTTTTCTTGACTGACTGTCCACCAATTGAAGCACGGCTTCCTTTGTAAACATATTGTTTTCCGTTTTGATACACAATGTACGGACGCATGGCCGATGCTATTTTCACATGATAGGTTTTAGGATCTATCTCACATGCCACAATATCCATCCCATCATTGGCATGTTCTGATTCTTGATTTTGGTTTAATATAGATTGTATATTTTCATCCAAAGCCTGCAACATTCCTGCAGGATCAGGGATTTCAGGTCGTTGGCTAATATCTTTAATGACAGTTGTTCCGATCAGCGACATAAATGCTCCCGGTACGCCGTGTCCGGTCGAATCGGCGCATGCAATAACCAGTTTTTCTCTCTCTTTGATATAATCAAACCAATAAAAATCACCACTAACGATATCGCGAGGACGATAAAAGATGAAAGAGTCCGAACAATATTCTTGTAATATGCTGGCAGATGGCAATATACTGAACTGTATCCGTTGCGCATAGTTGATACTGTCAGTTATATCCCTGTTTTTCAGCTCGATTTCGTCTTTTTGCTCCAACACTTCTTTTGTTCTCGCATCCAATTCCCGTTCGAGATATTCTTGTTGTTTCCGGTAATTCCGATCACGAATATAAATGACCAGATAAATCAAAGAAGCAAGCACCAAAATAACAGAAATGACAAAAATCCATGTTTTCCAAAATGGTTTTCGTATTTTGATAGAAAACAACATGGTTTCCATCGTACAGTTATCGTTATCGCAAGCCCGTACCCAAAGATTGTATTCGCCATCTTCCAAACGAGGATATATAATCACACCTGTCGATTCGGATTGAGACCATTCGGTCTCGTATCCCTGCAAAATGTATTGATAAATCACCTCTTCCGGATTAGCATAATCCAACCCAATGAATTCAAAGCGAACTTTATGCCTCCCAAAAGACAAAGAAATCGGCTGATACGGATTATATGGCTGTTCATCAATAAACACCGATACCAAGTTAAGTAATGGCACTCGTTTTTGTGTATTTTCAGCTTGTGTGTTATACACCATTACACCATCCGTCAATCCAATCAAGACCTCTCCACTGTTGGCCAACATAGAATTGGAGTTTACGTCACCGGTAATCCCGTTTTCTATCCCATACGTTTTAACAGAAAGCCGATTGATATTCACACGACTAACGCCTAAACGATGTCCAATCCAAACACTCTCTTTTCCGTCAAACACAATAGCATAGCAAAAGTCTGATTTTAATCCCTCTGCTGATGTAAAGCGATATATAGTATCATTTTTTATATCAAAGCAATATACGCCCGCACCCAAAGTCCCTGCCCACATGTTTCCATTTATATCCTCTGTAATGGATGCAAACTCAATTTCCGCACCACTTGGAATCGTATATCTTTTGTCTTTGTTGACAGAAATAATCGAATTGCTATTTGTAGCAATCCATATATTATTGTGAGAATCTTTGAATATTCCTCTGATATTGTTGTGTGGCAATCCCTTATCCGTATTGATATATTCAATTTGGTTCGTTGTTAAATTAATCACCACAACGCCATTACGTGTACCCAACCAAAGCTCATCACCTAATGAAGTAATGGCCTGAATCATATTAGAAAGTGAATTTCCTGTCCTAAATTTCAATGATACCTGACTTCCACCTTTCGCTAAAAAGTATAGTCCATTTGATTCGGTTCCAATCCATAAATTTTGGGCTTGGTCAACATGCAG
Organism: Bacteroidales bacterium; assembly: GCA_031549585.1. Classification (GTDB taxonomy): domain Bacteria; phylum Bacteroidota; class Bacteroidia; order Bacteroidales; family UBA4181; genus JAIRLS01. The sequence goes on along the minus strand of JAVBPN010000372.1, from coordinate 1,876 downwards.
AGCCGTAACTCTACCTCTCGGCAGGCCGTTAGCCTGATCGATAATCATTACTGGAATTTCATTGCCAGCATTAACCAAAATGATGGCCCCGTCACCGGCTACCCAATATTGAGAAGAATCATTAACCGCACATATTGCTGTGACGTTATTTTTGATAGACGGTATATGATCATAAAATGAAATAGCCAAATTAGATAACAACGCCGCTCCATTTCCATAGGTTCCAACCCAAAGATTCTGTTGATCGTCGAAAAAAATTTGTTTTATGTAACTACTGCCCAATCCATTATCTGCCACATAATTGTATACTCTATCGGGCTGCATGTCCTCTCCCAATCGCACCCGGATAATCCCTTTATCAAAAGTTGAAATCCAAAGATCCTGTTCATGTTCAATAATCGACTGTACACGAGCTCCCTCAAGATCGGCAATATCTACCTGAACAACTTCCCCAATACTCACTTTGCCGCGAATAATATATATTCCAGCATCCTCTGTAGCCACCCAATATCCATCTTGACGATAAGGTATGATGGCACGAACAATGGTTTCGGGAACTGGGTCAATTTTAGCTAGTAGTTCAAAATAGGCTCTATTTTCTTGATAATTATACAAGTATAACCCATCATCACATCCCACGAATAATTGGTTATTGTCAATAAATTGAACTGAATAGATCAACTTGTCTTCAAAACCTTGCTTTAAATATGTTACCTGCCCATCCCTGATCAAAGTAATTCCTTCGGTTTGCGTTGCCACAAAAATGCCCCCATCTGGCGATTGGGTAATCTGGTTAATTGTTGTCCTGTTCAAAGAAGTGTCTACTACAGAAAAATCGATACCATCGTATTTCACAACAATACCATCACTATATCCAAACCACAAATTACCGTCACGGTCTTTGAAACTGCAAGTGGCATTGGTCGAAGGAAGGTTTTGACTAGGATTGGAAAAATTAAAACCATCATAACGACATAAGCCTGTTCCTGTGGCAAACCAAATAAATCCGTACTTGTCTTGTATTACTGAGTACACAACCGGATGGCATATCCCTTTATCCACCCCATATTGTTGAAATTTATACACCTGAGCATTTATGACATCTGTCAAAGACATCATAAACGTCAACAAGATTAGTACATATTTATTCCTCATTAAACTGCATGAATCATTCAAGGTTTATTTTTGTGCAGGCTCCGCCTTCCTCACTCCAATGTTGTATTTGTATTTTGGCACACCTCCAATAGGACTGGAGTAGAATGGCATCAACTCACCAAATTGATTTCGGACATTGATCACCACATTATTGTTTTTTACTGCAGGATTACTTCTTTTAATAAATTGAAAATCAAGAGATTTTCCCTTTTCTCCTTCATAAATGGCAAACTCGCTTTCTGCCCATATAGCATTCGCAGATACAGTACATAATTGTTCTTGCCTTACTTCAGATGTAACCCGTATTACGCCATCATCATCCCAATCAAAATTTGCTTGCTTGATTTTGATACACCGGTCATCTACATATGGATAAATATGTGACACTTGCTTGGGATCATCATGCATACGAAATGAATATTCATAAGCAAAAGCGTTAGCCCCTTCAATAGGAATATTTGCAGTGGCCGAAGTACTCATAAAATATCGGTACATGTTACCGTCATCTCCTGAGATTCCATCACAAATCAACTTAAAAATATACCCGCCATATGGGGCATAAAACTCCCCTTCCGTCGGATTAAAAGGGCCAAAAGTATACCATTTATTGTCATATTGCGGGTCGACACCAAATGTTTTTGTTTGCAAAAGAGTTCCGCTTTTGTAATTACCAATAGGATCAACACCTTGTGCATCCGGATGGGTAAATGCTTCTTTACCT
>JAVBPN010000290.1:0-4190 GCA_031549585.1 Bacteroidales bacterium | reverse complement strand
GATATAAGCAATAGCTTCATCAATAAGTTCTGCCCCGGATTTCTTTTCACCTCCTTCCCCTATAAAACTTTTTTTCAAGTCTTCGTCTTTAATAAACAGCAGATTACAATAATGTTTGCCAAATTCAGTAAGATTTTCACTGGGTTGCATCCATTTTGAAACAAACGCAGCCAACCAATTAGGGCTTTCCTTTTTAGAAACGCTGAACAAAGGCTCACTATTCTCGTCGATTCTACCCCAAGAATCACCGAAATCGACAATAGGGTTCCGGCTGTCTGTTATAGGCCTACATAAAATTTTCATACTTGATTTGATTATATTCTAAAAAAATCAAATTCACTATTCTTCTTTCTTATTGGCTGCTTGCTCCTTATCCCAAGCTTCAATTTCTGCCCTTGTCAAAAACTTAGTATCGGGCAATTCACCAAAATACCCTGATTCAGCAGCTATCCGCTTTTTAAGTCTTTTAATACGCTCTTCTTGCAATCGCATTTTTGAACTTGCTTTCATTGCCTTTCAGCGTTTTCACAAATATGTTCCGCGCCTTGTTATAGCTTTCCTGCATCTTACGGAAGTCGTCTACATTGATGCCTGCCGCCTGTGCCTGTGCTTCCGTATATAAGCCATACTGCAACTTGTCTGCGAGTTTGAAAAGGTTGGCACGGATGGCAAGTAATAACCCACCGCGAGCTGCTAACGACACAGGATTGAATTTTGCGACCACGTTGACGACCGCTTTTGCACCTTTCGCGACAGCTTTACCCGTTGCTTTAGCTGCCGTGGCTACCGCCTTACCGGTCGCTTTCGCCGCCGTGTTAACCCCTTTGCCAACGGCTTTTACTCCGTTATTTTCGGCGCTTACGATCTTTTTGTAGAAACCTTTGCCCAGCTCGCCGAGTTCGTCCCCGCTCAAATCTGCGTGCGGATATACGATTGTACCGTCTTGTAACAGGCGTTGTTCTTCCTGTTCCAAAACACCTAAAACATGGTCGATTTGCGGGGAGTTCCAATAACGAATGGCATAATCCAACATTCTCGCTACTTCGAGGGGATTACGCATCACTTTGAACATTTCGGGTTTGGCCAATATCACATCACGAGTACGAACCAGGTAGTTGTACATCGCTGTTTCGTCATCTTCGGTACTGCCAAGCCCGAAGCCGAGCAAATCCGTTCCCATCGTCACGGCCATTAAGTCACCATACAGGCCGTAAAAGCCACCCACAAGTTCAATGTTTGATAGTGCGTGACCGTTCTAGAAACTGTATTGGCATTCCGTTCAGCCCGTCCATGCTGATATTGGTTAATTTCGGATCAATCAAGAAATCCTGTTTGGCCGAGAACGGTTTTTCTCCATTGTATCTTTTCAGTACAGTATCCAAAACCGTATAGCTGGCGCCATCGGGAACGACCACATATACATGCGTGAATTTGTCGGAATTGTCGTACTTGGTGATCCTGAATTGAAAAGGAATATTTTTGCAATAGAGCAAAGCGCCGATTAATATGGAAGTACAATCGCAATCTCCCTTTTGATCTTTTAAGGTTCGCAAGGGGAAGCGCAATTGTTCCATAAAAGCGGAGTCTTTCTCGTAGGCAACATAGGTCATCACAAAGTCAAAAATGTTGTGCAGGAAGCGGGAATGTTTCGGATCGTACAACTTGTCGGCAAGTTTTTGAACCGTCTTATGTTGCTCGCGAACGATCTGCTTCATGTAGCCAACCGTTTCCTCCACGCTGCCGTCGGGATTGACGATCGGATTGGTATTTTCCAATGCCGAAAAGTCAATGTATTTGCTTAATTCGGAAATTGGCCGTACTTGCCTGACGCTGTTATCTACGAAACCGATCATAATTTCTGCACTTTTAGCGGGATGCCGTTCACCTCGGCCAACACTTCAAAACCGAAGCTGGAGACAAGGCTTGTTCCCTGTTTGGTAAAATCGCTTACGATGGTCGGGGCGGAAGTCAGCAAACTCAAATAGGACACCTCGATCATAATGTCGTTGATATTAGTGGTACTGACGGGTTCGATGGTGTACGTTTTGTTGCTGACGGAGGTTGAAGCAAGCAGTTTGCCTTTATAAAAACCTCTGATCGAAGGTAGTTTCACAGTGACACGTCCCTGGGCGGGATTGTCGACTTTCAGGCTTAACGATATTTTCAAACCCGAAAGGTCGATTTTGTGGATTTTAGGCAAAGCGGCCAAGCTGATACGGATATTCTCGGCTGTCTCTTTGAGCGACGTGCCTTTGAATATCGCATAAGCAGCTATTGCCGCTACGCCTAACCCGATGATGATCTTTTTTGGTGAAACCTTTGCCTTCGATTTACATGGCAAAGGTGCGGGATGTCATGGTAGCGCTCGGTAATTAAAAGTAATGAGCATTAATTACTTAATAAGATAGTAGAATAAAAGTAATCGGAATTGAGAAAAAGTAAATAGCAACGAAAATAGTACGATAATTCGTACTACATTTGCATGATATTTGAAATATAAAAATGGAAAAGAGAGTTATAACCGAAAAGGAGTGGGAAGTGATAGAGGCCATCAGGAATTATCGAAATTCACAGCATAATCCTTCAAATCAACTGGAATGGTATGCTCTAAAGTTATTTGAAAATTTGTTATATGACGATCAAGATGAATAATATGAAAACAGCAGTAGCAAAGCCTGTAAAACAGCAACTTTCGGACATCCTTATGGATATATCGTGGGCGAAAATATCGAAAAAATATTTCGGAAAGTCCAGTTCTTGGATGTATCACAAATTAGATGGAATTGACGGACACGGCAATAGTACCGACTTCACCTATTCTGAAAAAGTGCAGTTGAAAAATGCGCTTTTCGATTTCTCGGAAAGAATACGTAAAGCGGCAGAAAGTATCGAAGCGTAAGATTTTTTTACCTGTCGAAAAACGATAAAAAATGCCTCTCATTCGGGAGGTATTTTCAAATTTGCCGGCAAATATGGTGTATTTTGCATAACAAAAACTAAACGACAATTTTTTGACTATCTTTTTGACAGTACATATTCCTTTCTTGTTTCTGGGTCGTATGTGATCTGGTAAATTGTTTAAGCGCAAAATCGCTACCAATTGAATCCTCTGGAAGAAATTCAAGTAAGACTCTAAAATCCTTTGTATAAAAGATTAAACTACTAATAATCGTTTCACTGAAACCGACTTCGCAATTATTCTCGTGAACCTTGTTGATGATAGGGTAGAATCACAACCGGCAAACAACACCTTTGGTGTCGTTGTCCTGATGCAACACCTTACGGTGTTCCATCGGCTTACCAGGGACAAAATACAATAAATTCCCCAAAAGTGGGGTATTGTAAATTGTTATTACGACATATCTTTGAGATATTGTAAAAACATTTTTTTATATTTAATATTTTGATTATGATAGATATAGTAACCGCCCCGAAAGAGGTAAAAAAACAAACAAGATTATGAAATTTTGGACAGGCATCTTATTAATCATACTGGGATTAGCTCTATTGGGTGTATTTGGCCTTTTAGCATGGAAATTTTGGGATTTCTTTAATGGACATACCACGAAGGGTACAAAACCAGGGTGAAAGGAGGAAATATGTGGTATCTTTTCTTGTTGTTTGCTCCATTCGCCGCAGGAACTTTTTTTTCTTTTAAACTAACCTGAGAGCTTTGCAAGGATAGCAGGATTCTCGAAATAGTAGTAGGAATTCTTTTATTTCTTTTAGGAGCAGCCGGTGCCTGTGCCTGGGTGTTAGGTGCTTTTGAATTGGATTTGGATTCACCCGGCGCAGTTATAGGATATTTACTTAGGGTCTGTCAATAAATTAAAGTATCAAATTGGATGTATGATATAATTCCATTCTCCATGAAAATCATTTTTTACAATATTGCTTTTACTAAAATCTTCATCGCTTATTTTAATTCCTTTTTGATAACTTTTTTCATCAAGTTTCGCAGTTACAGTTAATCCGGTAGCAGTAGTCGTTCCGTTTATCAGACCGATAATAACGGCTAAGGAAGTCAATGGTTTTCCGCACCAATTCATCGATATATACGAAAACAAACGATGCTCTATCTTATTCCATTTGCTTGTCCCTGCTGGAAAGTGGCTTACATGTATTGCTAATCCTGTATCATTGGCAAATTGTTGTAATTCACTTTTCCAAAGCCTGTTCCTTACTCCGTT
>JAVBPN010000385.1:0-13367 GCA_031549585.1 Bacteroidales bacterium | reverse complement strand
GGCATCGGTGGACAGGCCGATCCTGCACGGTTGGTGTTTACGGCTCATTCAGGCAAAGGTGTCGCTGCAACGATTGTCGACATGGGAAATCGTTTCCGCATGATTGTAAACAATGTGGATGTGATTGAACCCGAGCAGGCTCTTCCGAAACTTCCCGTGGCAAGTGCATTTTGGATTCCGCAGCCAAATCTTGAAATCGGCGCTGCTGCGTGGATTCTCGCAGGCGGCACTCATCATACGGCTTTTAGTTATGCACTGACGAACGAATTTATGGAAGATTATGCTGATATAGCCGATATTGAATTGGTTACTATCGACAAGGACACAACCATAAACGGATTTAAGTTTGAACTAAAGGTAAATGAAGTATATTACATGCTTAATAAAGCGCTGCAATAATATATTACTCATTGCACGTTTGATATGGCAAACCTAAGAAAGTGTATGATAGAAAAATAGGGATGCCGCTTTTGGAATCATACGGTTGAAAAACAATTTTATACAAAAGAAATGAAAAAGTATGTCATAGGTATGGATTACGGAACGGATTCCTGTCGTGCTGTAATTGTTGATAGTGGGACGGGAGAGGTGGTATCCTCTTCGGTAAAATACTACCCGCGTTGGATGGATGGGAAATATTGCGATCCTAAGATAAACCAATATCGCCAACATCCCTTGGACTATATCGAAACATTATGTGATTCGGTTAAGGAAGCGCTGTCAAATGCACCATCAGGAACAGCTGAAAACGTTGTTGGTATAGCTTTCGATACTACGGGATGCACACCTGTGTTGATTGATCGGAATGGTACCCCATTGGCAATGCTTCCTGAATATGCCGATAATCCTAATGCCATGTTTGTGCTATGGAAAGATCATACATCGGTCAAGGAAGCGGCTGAAATTAACAAATTGGCGAAAAGATGGGAGATTGACTATACAACTTACGAAGGTGGAATTTACTCTTCCGAATGGGTTTGGGCAAAAATGCTTCATGTGCTGAGGAACGATAAAAGTATACGCAGTGCTGCACATTCATGGGTGGAACATTGCGATTGGATGCCGGCTTTGATAACAGGAAAGACACAGCCCGAAACAATGCTTAGGAGTCGTTGTGCTGCAGGACATAAGGCCATGTGGCATGCTTCATGGAACGGGCTACCGTCCGAAGAATTTCTTTCAGAATTGGATCCTTTACTGTCAGGATTTAGGAATCATTTATATACCGATACATATCCAAGCGATACAATGGTCGGGCATCTTACCCCTCAATGGGCTGAAAAATTAGGATTGACAACAAAAGTGGCTGTGAGTGTGGGTGCATTTGATTGCCACTTTGGCGCTGTGGGGGCACAAATTGTCCCTGGTGTCTTCGTTCGCGTAATCGGTACTTCTACTTGCGATATTATGGTGGTGCCCTATGAGGAAATGGGCGATAGGCTAATCCCCGGAATTTGCGGACAAGTTGATGGTTCGGTAATCCCCGGAATGATCGGCCTTGAAGCAGGGCAATCGGGGTTTGGCGATATTTACGCATGGTTCAAAAGCTTAGTGGAATGGCCTGTGAAAAATATCATTGGTAATTCCAACCTGATTGATGAATCAACCCGGGCGAAACTGATCGAAGAAACCTTAAATAATATCATACCCGTATTAAGCAAGGAAGCAGAAAAGATTCCTATACACGAAAGCACTATCGTAGCTACCGATTGGATGAACGGTCGTCGTACTCCCGATGCCAACCAGCTATTGACAGGAAGTATTACGGCGCTTACCCTTGGCAGTGATGCTCCACTTATTTTCAGGGCTTTGGTAGAAGCTACCGCCTTTGGCTCAAAGGCGATTGTCGATCGTTTTATTGAGAATGGAGTCGAGATAAAGGAAGTAATAGGTATTGGCGGCATTCCACTAAAATCTCCATTTGTAATGCAAACATTAGCCAATGTATTGGATATGCCTATTAAAGTGTCTAAAACCGAACAGGCTTGTGCATTTGGAGCTGCAATGTTTGCTGCGGTTGTTGCAGGGCAGTATAAAACAGTGCAGGATGCGCAAAAAGCAATGGGGCAGGGGTTTGCATCGGAATACCATCCTGATAAGGCTGCAAATAAACATTATCGGGAGTTGTACGGGAAATATCAGGCAATAGCCCGGTTTACCGAGTCGGAACTTCATCATAATGCGTAATTGTTAAATTTAGATTTTTATATTAACTTATTGAATATTAATACAAAATTATAAAAAATGCTGACTTTAGATTGGATTGTCATTGGAGTATTTGCATTGGTGCTTGTTGCAATTGTTTTATGGGTTTTTAAGCAAAAACAGACAAGTTCCGGAGATTATTTTCTTGCAGGCAGAGATGCTACATGGTTGGCCATTGGAGCTTCATTATTTGCATCAAACATTGGTTCCGAACATTTGATCGGATTGGCTGGCGCCGGTGCTTCGAGCGGTATGGCAATGGCTCATTGGGAAATACAGGGATGGATGATTTTAATTTTGGGATGGGTATTTGTTCCCTTTTATTCCCGTAGCATGGTCTTTACTATGCCTGAATTTTTGGAACGCCGCTACAATAAAGAATCACGTACCATATTGTCGGTTATCTCACTTATAAGCTATGTGTTGACCAAAGTAGCAGTTACGGTTTATGCCGGTGGACTTGTTTTTAAAGAAGTTTTTGGAATAGAAGAAATATGGGGCATTGACTTTTTCTGGATTGCCGCAATTGGATTGGTTCTGCTTACGGCATTATACACAGTGATTGGCGGTATGAAATCGGTGCTGTATACGTCCATTCTTCAAACTCCGATACTTTTACTTGGGTCCTTGATAATTCTTGTTCTCGGATTAAAGGCAGTTGGAGGATGGGACCAAGTGGTGGCGGCATGTCAGGCTACTCCGGTTAATGACTATGGCGATTCGATGTTCAACTTGATCAGGAACAACAGGGATGCTGATTTTCCATGGTTGGGTGTATTCATTGGATCTTCCATTATCGGATTTTGGTACTGGTGTACGGATCAATATATTGTACAACGTGTTCTTTCAGGAAAAGATGAAAAGAATGCCCGTAGAGGAGCTATATTTGGCGCTTATCTTAAACTTACACCGGTTTTCCTTTTCCTGATTCCGGGAATGATTGCATTTGCAATGATGAAAAATGGCATATTGATCAATGGTGAAGCATTTCAAATGTCAAGTGCCGATGCTGCATTTCCTACGCTTGTTTCCAAATTGCTTCCTGCGGGAGTTAAGGGGTTGGTTGTTTGCGGTATTCTTGCTGCATTGATGAGCTCATTATCATCTTTATTCAATTCTTCATCCATGTTGTTTACAATCGATTTCTATAAGAAATATCGTCCGGCTGCTTCCGAAAAAAGATTGTTGACAGTAGGACGGATTGCCACGGTTGTTATTGTTCTTTTAGGTATTTTATGGATTCCGGTAATGAAGAGCATTGGCTCTGTATTGTATAATTATCTGCAGGACGTTCAGTCGGTTTTGGCGCCTGGTATCGCTGCAGCATTCCTGCTGGGTATCCTTTCCAAAAAAATTACTCCACAAGGCGGTATGTGGGGATTGATCTCAGGTTTTGTAATTGGTATTACCCGTTTAGGCGCCAAAGTATATTACTCTTCTGCAGCGGATGTTTCCGGCAGTTGGTTTAAACACTTGTTTTATGATGTCAATTGGCTGTTTTTTAGCGGTGGGATGTTTGTTGTATGTATACTTGTTGTTATTGGGGTTAGCCTGTTTACCAAGCCAGCGCCTGATGAGCAGATTAAAGGTTTGACTTTCGGAATGGTCACTCCCGAGCAACGGATACAGAGCCGGGCAAGCTGGAATTATTGGGACGTTATCCATTCATGCATTATTATTGGGATCACTGTAGTCTTTTATATTTATTTCTGGTAAAGCGATTTCATGTTCTTGTGCTTTATGTTTCATTACCATATTATGCGAAAATGAATTATTTCGATATAACTCGGATTTTACGTTGAAAATTTAGCTGGTATAGATTTATTTTATTTAATTTTATTTCCTATGAAAAAGATTTTGTTTGTATTTATGAGCCTGTTATGTATAACAATTGTTCAGGCTCAGATTCCGTACTTTAAAAAAACCGGAACTGCTACTCAACTGATGGTTCATGGTGAACCTTTTTTAATGCTTTGTGGCGAAGCAAATAATTCGACCGGTTCGCATGTCAAATATTTAGAAGAAACACTGAAAGCTCATCGTGCCAATAACTTCAACTCTGTTCTTGTTTCTGTTTCATGGGAACTTATTGAGCCGAGGGAAGGAGTGTTTGACTTTAGTTCGGTGGATGAATTGCTTCGTGTTGCCCGTCAAAACGATTTGAAATTAGGAATACTCTGGTTTGCTTCCTGGAAAAACGGATTTTCACCATACGCCCCCGAGTGGGTATTGAGAGATATTAACCGGTTTAAACGTGTGAAATCACGGGAAGGTTATAATACCCGAACCCTTAGCCCTTTGTGCACAGCGACAAGAGATGCTGATGCAAAGGCCTATACGGAATTGATGAAATATCTGGCTAAAGTTGACGGCAAGCAAAATACGGTTATCGTTGTACAAATCGAAAATGAGGTGGGAGTGTTAAGGCAGACACGTGATTTCAGCGATGAGGCAAACAAATTGTTTATGTCACAGGTGCCACAAGAATTGATAAATTATCTTGTAGCGAACAAAAGCAAGTTGGAAACGGAAGTAAAAACTCCATGGGAAGCCAATGGGTCGAAAACAAGAGGAACTTGGGCTGAAGTTTTCGGGGATAATGATAACACAGATATGATTTTTATGGCATGGCAATATGCATTATTTGTAAATCATGTTGCCAAACAAGGGAAGCAGGTATATAATATTCCCATGATTGTTAATTGCTGGATGCCTTCGCCAAGGCCGAACCCCGGAAAACCGGGTAATTATCCCAGTGGTGGCCCGATTTTATCTGTTCTGGATATATGGAAAGCCGGTGCGCCAAGTATAGATATACTCACTCCAGATATATATGGAGCAGATTTTAAAACTCAGGCATCGAGTTTTCATAGGGAAGACAATCCATTATTTATTCCGGAAACAAATAATACGGAAGGGCCGGCAACCTATGCGTTTGCCGAACATGATGCCATCTGTTTTTCTCCGTTTGGAATAGACCGTTCCAGTAAGGTTATGGAACGCGAATATAAATTTCTCCGTCAAATGATGCCGTTAATAATCAAATATCAAGGAACAGGATTGATGCACGGCATTTTTAAAGGCCGGGACGAAGAATCTGCTACCGGATGTGAGTTTGTGCTCAACAAGGATGTGACGGTAAAGATAACCTATCAAGCCGGATATCGCCCACCGACAGAAACAACTTCTGATAGTCGTCAACAGGCGCCGCCATCTTACGGAATTTTTATAAAAACGGGTGAAAATGAATTTATCGTTGCCGGAATGAATATATCAGTTTCATGTGAGTCCACCAATCCGTCTCGTACACTTTGGCTAAAAAATGCGTGGGAAGGAATCATAGAAAAGGGTGAGTTTAAACCTCAGGGGTTGCACAATGGCGACGAAGCCGGATTTTTAAGGGGAGATGATCCGTCTTATCGCGTCCGGTCATTGCTTACTCCTTCTGACCCGGGCATCACAAAGTTTTCTGTAATTTCTTATGACAAATAGTGTATTTGGTATTGATAAAATTAGAAACAGGATATTTTTAGATTCCAATAATTAATTATGCAAATCAAAGATTGAAAAAGTTTTAATATTTTGGGCTAAAGCCATGTAGATGATTTTTCTTTTCATCCGTCAGCTAAAGCTGGCGGCAATGATTAAGTTGGTGTCATTGTTCATTACCGTTGACTTTAGTCAACGGATAGCGAATGGTCAAATAATCAGGGGCTTTAGCCCAAAATCCAATTCTTGATTCGTGTTAATATATTTCAGAAATATGAAAAAAATAATCATTTTATTCACCTTACTTTTATCTGTATTAAGTGCGTCTGCCCAGTATAAGTTTGACAATATACTTTATGGAGCGGCATATTACCATGAATACATGCCTTATGACCGCCTCGACAAAGATATCCAATTGATGAAAGATTGCGGACTGACAGTTGTCAGGGTTGGAGAATCTTCATGGGGATTGTTTGAACCACAGGAAGGAGTTTTTGATTTTGCATGGATGGACCGTATTATCGATAAGATGCATGCAGCTGGAATTAAGGTAATTCTTGGTACTCCGACCTATTCAATACCGGCATGGATGGTCGATAAGCATCCTGAAGTATTGGCGGAATATGTAAAGGGAGGTAAAGCATATTACGGCATTCGTCAAAACATGGATTTTACGAATCCTACCTATAAATTTTACAGCGAACGGATCATTCGAAAATTAATGGAACGATATGCAAAGCATCCGGCTATTATTGGCTATCAGGTCGATAATGAAACAGAAGCTCATGGAATGAATAATCGTGACTATTTTGTTGGATTTCGGAATTATGTAAAAGACAAATTCAAGAGTTTGGATGTGTTGACGAAAGAATGGGGCATGAACTATTGGGGTATGAACATTCACACTTGGGAAGAGTTTTATCCACGCGATGGAGTCACTAATCCATCTTACAAAAACGAGTGGGAACGGTATAATAGAAAGTCTGTTGCAGACTTTCTCAATTGGCAGTGCGATATCGTTAACGAATACAAGCGGAAGGATCAATTTGTAATGCATTGTTTCATGCCGGCTTTTCACAATATTGACCAAGTTGAGAGTTTCAAACAGATGCAATATCCTGCCATCAATGTATATCATGAAGTTCAGGATGGCCAGGACGGACAGCGGATAGCCTATGCTGGTGACTTTATGCGTACGGTTGCTAAGGGGAATTACTTGATTGCAGAGACAAATGCTCAGGGGATCGGATGGGATGCCAGAAATCAGCGTCCACCTTATGATGGGCAATTACGCCAAAATGTCTATTCACACATGGCGTCGGGATCGAATATGATCGAATATTGGCATTGGTCTACTTTGCATTACGGACAGGAAACCTATTGGAGAGGCGTTTTGGGGCACGATTTGCAACCGAATCGTGTTTACAATGAATTTAAGGTTACGGCAAATGAATTAAAAAATGTCGGTAAAAAACTGGTTAATCTTCAAAAAAAGAATAAGGTAGCAATACTTTACAGCCACGATTCATATCATGCCTTGGGTTTCATGCCTTATGCAAAAAAGGCAAACTATCCGATTGATTTGGTGCATCAAGCATTGTATCGGATGAATATTGAAACGGATATTATTCCGTGCGACAAAATTTCAGATTTCAACCAATACCAAATGTTGGTTATTCCACCCTTGTACGTTGCAACAGATGAATTGCTTCTGAAAATTGACGAATTTGTAAAAAACGGGGGACATGTTGTAATGATGATCAAGAGCGGATATTGCAATGAAAATTCTGCCGTACGGGCGGAGTTGGCTCCTGGCCCCTTACGAAAAGCCTGTGGCTTTCGATATCAGGAATACTCGACGATCTCTTCTTTAGCTTTGAAAGATAATCCTTTTGGATTGGAGCAAACAGACCAAATCAGCGAATGGATGGAATTTTTGATTCCTGAAACGGCACAACCATTGGCATATGCCGATCATCCGTTTTTTGGAAAATGGCCTGTAATTACCAAGAATAAGTATGGGAAAGGTGAATTGACCTATATCGCAGCCTATCCCTCATTGGAATTAATGGAGAAAATCGTAGTACAGACAGCTAAAAATGCAGGAGTGGCAACTCCTGCCGCACAATACCAGTTTCCGGTCATCTTCCGTTCGGGCGAAAACGATCAAAAGAAGGTCATACGTTATGTATTCAATTACAGTGGCCAGGAGAAAACAATTAAATATCCATTTTCAAACGGAAAGGATATCATCACGAATAAAAATATAGCGAAAGATTCACAGGTAATTATTCCGGCATGGGATGTATTGATTGTAGAAGAATAAATGTCAAATTTGGCTTTTTATCGAAACGATTCCGCCCATTATATTTGTAATTATTTATTGAATTTTATATAAAAAAATACTAGTGTCGCGTCAATGATAAAATGTCGGTTTTGTCATTACGAGATTTTATCGCTGCGTTGAGCGGCAATACAATTGCTGCTCTTCATCTTTATCGAATTTGAAATTCGACAATGTTGTGCGACGGCATTACAAATGCCGCCGAGCATGTAACATTCCGTCGTTGACACGATACTAGTATATACCAGTACAGAATCGTATGAAATTACCTTAATTTGCCCTATTCACGTTCCATGAAGTCAAATCGTTCCCCGTGGGCTTGGATTCCATCCTTATATTTTGCAGAAGGGCTTCCTTATGTGGTGGTCATGACATTATCGATTGTGATGTACAAACGATTGGGCCTATCCAATACAGATATTGCTATTTATACCAGTTGGTTGAACCTTCCCTGGGTAATCAAACCTATTTGGAGTCCTATTGTGGATATGTTCAAAACCAAACGATGGTGGATTACTCTGATGCAATTGATTATTGGAGCTGGATTTGCCGGGATTGCTTTGACCATACCTGCTCCACAATCTATTCAATATACATTACTTGTCTTTTGGTTAATCGCATTCAGTTCAGCCACACATGACATTGCTGCCGATGGATTTTATATGCTTGGCCTTGAACCACATCAGCAAGCGTATTTCATAGGCATTAGAAGCACTTTTTATCGTATTGCCATGATCACTGGGCAAGGATTATTGGTTATTGTTGCAGGATTTTTTGAATCATATACAGGATTAGAACCCATTCGTTTTACTGTAAATGCTGTAATCCACGAACAAGCGCCGAATAACTATCAGGAACAAAATAGTGATTCCAAATCCGCATTTATCATTTCGGATGAATCTATTTACATAGAAACAGTAAATATCACCAAAGAAATGGCTGATAGTACTATGCTGGCTATCAAAAATCACAATCGGGAATTTGGATTTGTTTTACCCGAAGAAAAGGCCATGAATGCTTCCAAGAATCCCGGCTGGTGGTCGGTTCATGTATCTAAGCCATTATCGGGTTGGTTAAAAAAACGGTTTGGCCGTGAAGAGATGGCAACTTTGGGTAACCAAAAGGGAAGCATGGCTTTTGTTGGTATTCGCTTGCGGGAAAAACCACAAACCGGAAAAGATATCGTTTTGAATATCAATCAACGTGGAGGGGATAACAGTATACGCCTTGTAGAAGGAGAGCGCCTTACATTTACAAGCCAGAATTGGGATCAAGAAGCATTCGTTTTATGGCAACTCGATCCTAAACTTGATAAACTTGCTACTGCACGTTTTGAAGGACGATCGGGAAATATTCCCAAAGCATGGAGCATTACGTTTTGGATTATGGCCGGAATGTTTTTATGTATATTCTTGTATCATCGTTTCTACTTGCCATATCCGGATTCCGACCAACAAGTGCTGGGTGAAAATCGAAATTTTTTTAAAGAATTTATTGCCACTTTCGGAGCATTTTTTAGCAAAAAATTTATTGTCCCTGCATTGATGTTCACATTGTTGTTCAGGTTTGGCGAAGCGCAATTAATTAGATTAGCTTCTCCATTTCTACTTGACGATCGGGCATTGGGCGGGTTAGGCCTTACAACAGGTGATGTCGGGTTGGTATATGGAACAATCGGTATGATTGCTTTGGTTATAGGAGGGATACTCGGAGGTATTGTGATATCGAAAACAGGATTGAGATATTGGATTTATTGGATGGCGCTTGCTATCAATATCCCTACGTCGGCGTATGTTTATATGGCCGTTGTTCAACCGGATCATCTTGGCATAATTTCGGCATGCGTGGCATTTGAACAATTTGGGTACGGATTTGGATCTACAGCATATGCGCTTTACCTCATTTATTTTTGCGAAGGCAGGCATAAAACGGCGCATTATGCATTATGCACCGGATTTATGGCTCTGGGAATGATGATTCCCGGTATGTTTTCCGGATGGGTGCAAGAAGCGATTGGGTATACCAATTTCTTCGTTTGGACAGTTTTATGTGGTATTCCTGCTCTTCTGGTCATCAAATTTTTAGGAATAGACCCTAAATTTGGGCTCAAGAAAGCGAATAGTAGTGCTACAAGTGATGAACAATGAGATATGAGTGATGAGTAAAGAAATGAATATTGCGAATGATAAGTACTCATGCTCAAATAATCGACGGTTTCGAATATTGGTTTTATGTTGATTCGATGAAATTTAAGTTAATATTCAATATTCGATTATCAATATTCAATTACTTATATTGAATGGCATATGAGCAATGGCTTAAAATTTAGGTTTAGCCCTTACACGTTGGAATTAAAACATGCATTTGGGATTGCTTCCGGCACCCGGAATACAACACCTGTGATGTTGACCGAAATAGAATGGGAGGGTGTGATCGGATATGGAGAAGCATCAATGCCGCCTTATTTGGGAGAATCACATCAAACAGCAGCCGAGTTTCTTTCCAGGCTTCAATTGGAACAATTCCATGATCCATTTCAAATGGAAGAAATTCTTACCTATGTAGATGGTGTTGCAGAGGGAAATTATGCAGCTAAAGCATCTGTGGATATTGCCTTACACGATTTGGTCGGTAAATTATTGGGGCAACCTTGGTATAAAATATGGGGCTACAATCCTGAAAAAACACCTAACACTTCATACACCATAGGCATTGATTCCTTGGAAATGATCCGGGAAAAAGTTCAGGAAGCTTCGGATTTTAGAATTCTAAAAATAAAATTGGGAAGCAATGCGGACAAGCAAATCATTCAAACCATTCGTAACTTGACTGATGTGCCTCTTTGTGTTGATGCCAATCAAGGTTGGCCTGATAAATGTATGGCTTTGGATATGATTCATTGGCTGAGCGAGCAAGGTGTTTGTTTTGTCGAACAACCGTTGCCCAAACAACAAATTGATGATATGGCTTGGATCACCGAGCGCAGCCCTATCCCAACGATAGCTGATGAGTCCGTGCAGCGTTCTACGGATGTGTTGTGTGCTCACGGTGTATTTAGTGGTATCAATATTAAGCTAATGAAAAGTGGTGGTATGCGCGAAGCGCATAAGATGCTTGATTTGGCGAAATCGTTAGGTCTGAAAGTGATGATTGGATGCATGACAGAAACTTCATGTGCCATATCAGCAGCAGCACAATTATCTCCTATGGTTGATTGGGCTGATCTTGATGGTGCTCTGCTCATCAAAAATGACTTATTCCGAGGAATGGAGTTAGAGAATGGGAAAATCGTTTTGATGGATCGTCCCGGAATAGGTATTGAAAAGAAATGAAAGTATGCCTCCGGCTCATGAAACGCTGCGCTTAGTTCACCCTTTTGGTGTTGGTTTCGGTAAGATTTCAAAATCCAGCGTCCGGCAAAATATTCGGCAGGTTGAGGTTTTTCAAAAAGCAGTAACCTTTTTTAGAAAAGGGTTATTCCTTTTGGATAAATCCAGTAACCCTTTTGGGTAAAAGCAGTAACCATTTTAGGTAAAAGGGTTATCCCTTTTTGGAAAAGCAATAACCCTTTTTGAATACCTTGTAAATAGAAAGTCCTCAGGATTTGAATAGCTCAAAATGTATTGATCAACAGATTCTATCACTTCAAATGTGACAATGCCTTTTCGTAGTTTGGCTCTTGGGCGATTTCCGGAACTTGTTCTGTATATAACACTACTCCATTTTCGTCTGTGACAACTACTGCACGGGACATTAGCCCTGCCAATGGTCCATCAATCATCCGTATACCGTAATTCAAACTAAATTTATCATTGCGCAATTCGGATAATGTAGTTACATTGTTTAACCCCTCAGCACCGCAAAAACGGCTGGAAGCAAAGGGTAAATCACGGGATATACACAAGACTACCGTGTTTTTTAGTTTTCCGGCTTCGGCATTAAATTTACGCACGGAAGTAGCGCAAACTCCTGTGTCGATACTGGGAAAAATGTTCATTACGACGCGTTTTCCGGCATAATCTTTCAGCGTTACGTCCGAAAGATCGGCTTTGGTCAAGAGAAAATCCGGTGCTTTAGACCCTACTTTAGGTAAATTCCCTTGTGTTTGTACTTGGTTTCCTTTAAATGTTATGTTTGCCATAATATAGAAATTAAAAATTGAAAATTGACAGTGAAAAATGACGAACGGTTTGCAATTTAATCATTAAATATCAATAATTATAACAAGGTATAGACAAAAAAGATCACAACGACATATGATGTGATTCACAAATGACAATAATTCTCCATTTTATTCGGCTTTGCCTCATGAGGACGCTACGCTTAGTTCAATTTTCCATTCTTCATTGTCTTACCACGCTCTTGGCAAAGCAATGAAATCTAATAGGTTTACATGGGGAGATAAGTGGTGGGGCATTACCGGTTCTTCTTTCATTAGGCTGGTACTTAAATATTTTTTGTTGCAATCAGCAAAAGTAGTAACCACAACGCTGTCCATTCCATACTGTTCTTGTAATTTTATAGCACCTAGAAAATTAGCTCCGGAAGAGATTCCCACAGACAAACCTAATTGAGCAGCTAATTTTTGTGCCATCAAGATTGCATCTCCATCTGAAACCTGCACAATAGCACCCAATTGATCTAATTTTATAATATCAGGAATAAATTCGTCTGAAATACCTTGAATTCTATGGCTTCCGATTTTATGTCCGGTACTCATTGTCGGACTTTCCAAAGGTTCTAAAGGATGTATTTTAACATTGTCATATTTTTCTTTGAAAAGTGAGCCTACTCCCATTACAGTTCCTCCGGTTCCAACGCCTGCAACAAATGCGTCGGGAGATAATCCTGCCTTTTCCAATTGAACAGAGATTTCTATACCAGTTGATTGCTTATGCGCTTCAATATTATGTTGGTTGGAAAATTGGCAAGGCAGGAAAATATTAGGATCTTCAGCTGCCATGTCTTTGGAAAGCTGAATACTACCGATAAACCCACCTTGCTCTTTGGAGATAGAAATAATTTCAGCATCAAGGGTCTGAATAATCAATTTACGCTCTACGCTCAGCCAATCGGGCATAATAATTTTTACTGAATGTCCTAACGCCTTTCCGACCGCTGCAAATGAAATACCTGAATTTCCGCTTGTCGCTTCGACAATGATATTTCCGGGGCGAATTGATCCGTTGACGTATGCTTCCCTAAGAATGTGCAGTGCCATTCTATCTTTAATGCTACCTGAAAAATTATAGTGCTCACATTTTACGTAAATTGTTCCTTTTTTCCCTTGGTAGCTGTATTGGATCCCAATCATGGGTGTATTTCCGAT
>JAVBPN010000319.1:0-25383 GCA_031549585.1 Bacteroidales bacterium | reverse complement strand
TTTTGACATAACACCTTGTAGTGGCTGATGATTGCCGCCTTAATACCATCCAAAGCTTTGTTGGTCAATATAACTTCCTGCGTTTTGCCTGCAACTTTTCCCTTCGGGGTATCCCACTGCTCGGGGTCTACATCCAGTTTGGAACTGAACTGCTTGATTTCGCCATCTACTGTAATGCGAACCATAATACCGCATTTTCCATCTTTACGAACTTCGTTCTTTCTGATATAAAAAAGAACACTAAAAGTACTTTTCATAAAACCTCATTTTTAACGTTACAAATTAACTTTATTTGACTCTAAAATGAGATGTTTTTCGAGTGACTTCTGAGTGACTAATTGACGACAAATCAGCGACTTTTTAGCTAATTCGTTACGGGTTTTTCTAAAAATGAATCCGTAACGATTTCGTAACAAATGCCTGTCATAAAATGGCTTTTTACTGTCGTTTTTCGGTCACATTTTTACAACAACAAAGCCGCAAGTTTTGAAACTTACGGCTTTAATTATTTTGGCTTTTTATTTCCAGTGACCCCGGAGAGGCTCGAACTCTCGACCCATTGATTAAGAGTCAATTGCTCTACCAACTGAGCTACGGAGTCATTATTTTTGGTGGCGCAAAGGTATAAAAAATCTCAAAAAAAGCCGGAGTATAAAAATATATTCCGGCTTTTATTTTTGAACAATATTGTTTACAACTTATCGCCTATGGTAGAAAGTGTTTCTTTCAACTTTTGGCTGTGTTTATGCAAATCTCTCAATTCGAAGGCAAGCATGATCCGGAAGAATCCCATGAACATGAAGGCGAAGGCTACGATATAGACAGATGCAAAAGCTCCTGCAGCGGGATACCATATCACAGCGATGGAACAGATGATGGCCATAATACCAAATGCCAGATACCAGCCCCATCCTTTAACACCAAAGCGGTTCAGATCCATAGCGAATCCAATGCCTGAAAATCCACGGAACATAATCCAGAATGCAAGGATATAAGGAAGAATAATGGCCGTCATTCCTGGATAGAGAATCAAGAAAGTGCCTAGTATTAAATCAATAATACCACATGCGAGATACCAGCCCCAACCGGAAAGCACTTGACGATTACTTACGGCAAATGCGATTTCAAATATACCGCTTGCAAACATACATATACTAAAGATAATAACCAATGCACCATAACCAGCTAATGGATAGAACATCAGCAATAAAGCCACTCCGATAAACATAATGCCCAAAACGAGCGATACCCACCAGTTTTTTACTGCGCTTTTTACTTCATCTACTAATGTGTTCATGATTTTTGATTTTTTAATTATGTGACAAAATGAATTGACTATTTTTATTATCTGTTGGAAATGAATCCATATTTAAAGAATAACAAATGCATCTTTATTTATGTTTTTGCAAACGAATATAAAATTACGCTGAAAAAGAGTGGGCGTGTTGAATAAACATTTTCATATGGTCGCGTTTGTTAAGCCATAGGATATAAACATATGTTAGAGCCGATTGTTTATTGAAATAAAATTTAAAGATACAGAAATATCTTGGAAATTTGAAGACAGTTTTCCATAAAATTCAACAATTTTCATTTTGTAAAAAATAGCTTGATCGTTGGATACAATATTCCTGTTATTGAGTCATGTTTGTTTGCGGTGGATTATTGTTTTTTACAAAAAACAAATAAATGGTTATGAAAACGAGAATATATGTTTATTCCTATTTGACGGATTAAAAACATAGTACAACGATTTTCAATGATAATATTATCTTTACGTTTGTTTTTTGCAAGCATAATTGATATGAAGCAATTTCTTACATGTATATTGTTGCTTTCAGGGACGCTACTTTCCGCTCAAACGTTGAAAGGTCGCATCACAGATACGAAAGGTAATGCTATTCCCGATGCTACCTTGTTTGTAAAAGAAATCAAATTTGGAACTTCTGCCAATCAAGCGGGATTGTATGAGATACAACTTTCAAAGGGAACTTATACGTGTACGTTTCAATGTTTGGGCTACGAAACTCAGACACACACAGTGAACATTTCTCAGGAAACAACGGTATTAGACATTGTTATGCAGGAAAGAGCCTATGAATTGGAAGCAGTTGTCATATCCAACAAAAGGGAAGACCCTGCTTATGGCATTATGAGGCGCGCTATTGCAATGACTCCTTATTATTTGAATCAGGTTTCAGACTATAAGGCAAGCGTTTACTTGAAAGGATCGTTGCATATCATTAAAATTTCACGAATTGTGAGGGGATTGGCAAAAGAGGAACTGAAAGATTTTAAAGATGGAAATACCTACATTGAGGAAACAATTAATGAAATTGAATTTACTGCTCCCAACAAATACAAACAAAAAGTATTGTCAAAAACGGGCAATATGCCACAATACAATGATGAGCCGATGATGCAGATGATTACGGCCAGTGTGTATGATCCACAAGCTATTTTGCCGGTTATATCTCCGCTTTCGACCAATGCTTTTGCGCATTATCGATTTAGATATGACGGATATATAGAAGAAGGCGGCCGTTTGATTAACAAAATAAAAATTACGCCCATCCATAAAAGCAAGCAATTGGTTTCCGGATACATTTACATTGCCGATAATTATTGGAATGTGTATAGTGTCGATCTTAGTGGTGATTTTGTGATTGGAGGCGCTTATCGTTTAAAAGTGAGTTTCGGGGAAGTGGAAAATAATATTTGGCTACCGGTGAGCCATCAAATTGATTTTAATGGATCGATTCTAGGCAACAAAGGGGATTTTCATTATGTTACGTCAATCAAATATGCGCAGATTGTTGAAAATACTTTGTTGAAAAAACCCGATGCTATTGCTGCTGCCGAACAACAGCGGGAAAAAGTGTTGCAACCCCAATTGTCGACCTCCCAAACATCTGTACCTCAAACTAAAAATCAAAAGAAGATCGAACAAATAGTAGCTAAAGAAGAACTCTCAAACAGAGATGCTTATCAATTGGCTAAATTGATGCAAAAGGAAGCGAAAGCAGAGGCAGACAAGAAAAAAGATAATTCATTGGATTTGACAGACAGTTATTATGATGATTATAAGGTGGAAGTGGATAGTAATGCATATGAGCAAGACACAGCTTATTGGGCGAAAATGCGTCCTGTGCCATTGATGCCTAATGAAATAAAAGGATATCAGGAGAGCAGTACAGAGCCCGCTTGGGGATTAAGGCTCAGGATGGACACAGCACAAAAGGTAAGCAAAACAAGTAGCCCATTTTGGAGCACGGTTAGAAAAGTAACATGGGGGACCAACATTAAATTGGGCGAATCCGGAGGTGTGATAGAATATCGTGGATTGAAACCATCTAAACTTGGTTTTAATACGGTAGATGGATTTTTCATCGGGCAGAAAATCACATATTACAAGGATTTTGCGTCAGCTCGGGAAAATCGGTTGACCATTACTCCTGAGGCAATATGGGCGATCAATCGTAAAGCGTTTATGTGGAATGTGAATACCCGTTTTACATATGCACCTATGCGGCGTGCAGCAGCATCATTGAATTTTGGTCGCCAAACAACCGATTTTAATGCCACAACGGGTATGTATCCTTTCGAAAATACTGTGTCTTCGTTGTTTTTCCGCCGTAATTACTTAAAGTTATTTGATCAGTCATTCATTGAAGCGAACAACACTATTGATGTGATCAATGGGATGCAGCTAATTACAGGTGTTGCGTATGCACGCCGGACAATGTTGGACAATGTTAGCGATTATTCATTTTTTTATCGCGATTCGCGTGATTATTCACCGAATATTCCTACGAATAATGAACTCAATTCGCCTCCGGAGGATAATATCAATGCTTCATTTTATCTTTCTATCAATTATACGCCTCGCTTTTTTTACCGGGTAGACCGTAATAATCGCAAGCGGATGGTTCGCTCGGATTGGCCGACGTTTTCAGCCACTTGGCGTAAGGGGATAAAGGATGTATGGAATAGTGATAGCGATTATGATTTTATTGCATTGGATATCAGGCAGAGTATAGAAACCGGAATGATGCAACATTTGGCTTACCGGCTTTCTTCGGGAACATTTGTCAACAAGAAAAATATAGCTTTCCCAGATTATAAACATTTCAGAACATTGGAAATTCCTGTGACAATAGGATCTATAGAAAGCAGTACATTCAATTTGCTTGAGTATTATCGATACAGCACACGTAATTATTATGCTGAAGCGCATGTATATTTTACAACACCTTTTTTAGTGCTTAAATATTTGCCGTTTTTTAATGATCGTTTGTGGAGCGAAGGATTGCAATTGAGCTATTTATACACTCCCGAAATGAAACATTATTTTGAATTCGGATACACCATCGGGTTAATTTGGCGAGCTGGTGTATTTGTCGGATTTGAAGATTTTTCTTATCGAAGTGTCGGTGTCAGATTGTCTTTACCATTAGGATTAATCATTGATTAAATAATCAACATGTTATTGTCATTATGGTACACAATAACGGCTAAATTTATCTCCAAATGAACATATTTTTCCGGTTGATGTTAAGCAAAATAGAGTGCTATTTTAAAAAATAGTGATTTATAAAAACAATTATTACCGTTGATTTATCTATTTGATCGTTGTTAAATATAGTTGATTATTAGAAGGATAAATAATTTGCTGATACATTGTATTTAATAATTCAATGGTACAGTGAAACTTTTAATAGGTCTAAAGAATTTGGTTATACAATTAATCAATCATTGCATGTTGGTTTTAATTCCGTATATTTGCCCCGAATTAAACTTAAATTATTCTTTCAAAATGGCTTCATATCCCGGACAATAATGAGCCTAACTTGATTGATTTATTTATAAAAAAACGTTGTGGAAATCCTGTACCAATTTGATATTTTTGTTCGAGTCGTTATTGTTATTTTCATTTTATCAACATTTATTCAATTTCTATTTTACTCATTAATCGGCATGCGTGTTGTTTTCCGTAAAAAGAGAGTAAAAAAGGGAAATACAGAACCAGTTTCTGTTATTATCTGTGCTCGTGACGAATGCTCTAACTTATCGGAAAATTTGCCATTGGTGCTGGAACAGAATTATCCTAACTATGAAGTTATTGTGGTAAATGATTGTTCGGAGGATGATACCGAAATAATATTGGGCCAGCTCAAAAATAAATATCCGCACTTACGTAGTACCATCATCAAGAAAAACGGTTCGTTTGTCAATGGGAAAAAATTTGCTGCGACGGTTGGTGTCAAAGCTGCCAGCCATGAGTGGATGTTATTTACTGATGCTGATTGCAGACCAGCAAGCCCTGATTGGATTGACGCAATGAGTAGTCATTTTGTTCCCAAGAAAAATATTGTGTTGGGTTATGGTGGATATCTACAGGCGCCGGGATACTTAAATAAATGGATTCGTTATGACACTTGCTTCATTGCACTTCAATATTTTGGATTTGCTTTGATCGGAATGCCCTATATGGGGGTAGGCAGAAATTTAGCATACCGAAAATCATTATTTTATAAACATAATGGGTTTGCTGCACATGCACATATCTTGTCAGGAGATGATGATTTATTTGTCAATCAAGCTGCCACAAGAAAAAATGTGGATGTAGAATACTCGATTGATGCGCATACCCGTTCTGTTCCTAAAAGGACATTTCGCGAATGGATATGGCAAAAGAGAAGACATGTCTCTACAAGTAAATATTATAAATCAAAACATGTTTTTTGGTTGGGCATAGAACCGTTATCCCGTTTATTGTTCTGGTCATCATTTTGTACATTAATGATTCAAAATATACTTTGGCAATATACATTAGGCGTTTTTTTATTTCGCATGATCATATTTTTATTAGTTTTGGGAGTAGCGACAAAAAAATTCAATGAACGCGGATTATGGATACATGCTACATATTTTGACATTGCTATGCCGTTTATTTACTTATATGTTTTTATTTTGAATAACTTGTCAAAACAAAATAGATGGAAGTAAAGCAAGACATATTGTCGTCTAAAGCACAGTTAGACATTGAATTAGTCAAGCAAGCAGTGGCAGGTGATCAGAAAGCCTATGCTGAATTGCTGGGTCGATACAGGGATACTATTTATTTCATGTTGCTCAAAATGGTCAACAACCCTACCGATGCGGAAGATTTGACCATAGAAGCTTTTGGCAAGGCATTTAAAAGCATTAAGCAATATACGCCTAATTTTGCTTTTAGCACATGGTTATTCAAAATTGCTACCAATAATGCCATCGATTTTATCAGGAAAAAGAAACAAAACAACATAGCATCCATTGAAGATGGACAAGTAGAAGCAAACGTTGTTCATTCTAATGTCAGGTCGGAGCAGCCTACACCGGAAGAGAGTTTAATTACGGAACAAAAAATTATGATGTTGCGTTCGGTGGTTGCTAAGCTCAAGCCTCGTTACCGGCGGTTGGTCGAATTGCGTTATTTTTATGAATATTCTTATGAAGAAATCAGTGAAGAAATGGACTTGCCCATTGGTACGGTGAAGGCACAACTGTTTCGTGCGCGAGAATTGCTACAAAACATTATCAAAAACAAGGAATAACTGTGAATGGCATTATCGCCAAATATTTTCCCGGATTAAGCCGGGAACAAATTTTTCGGTTTGAAATGCTTGGGGATTTATATCCCGAATGGAACTCCAAAATCAACGTCGTTTCCCGTAAAGATATTGAAGCATTATATGAACATCATATTCTGCACTCGCTGGCTATAGCCAAATTAATTAATTTTGCCCCGCAAGCCAAAATATTGGATGTCGGCACGGGAGGTGGTTTTCCCGGAATACCGTTGGCTATCTTTTTCCCGGAAGTTCAGTTTCATTTAATTGATTCTATTGCAAAAAAACTGAAAGTGGTTAGTGCAATAGCAGATGCTTTGCAATTGACCAATGTAACCGTGGAGCATGTTCGTGCAGAACAAGTATCCGGGCGATATGATTTTATCGTCAGCCGTGCTGTGACGTCGCTTCCAGAGTTTCTTCCTTGGGTCAAAGGGAAATTCTTGAACCGGCAATTACATCTTTTACCCAATGGAATGTTGTTTCTCAAAGGTGGTGACCTTGCCGAAGAATTAAAACATTACCAGGATCATGCGCAAATCACGCCCATTAGTAATTTCTTTGAAGAACCATTTTTTGCAGAGAAAAAAGTGGTATACTTGCCGAGCAATTGCGCTTAGATATCATATAGGGAAATAATTTCCCATTCTTAATTATTCATTGTTCATTTTTAACTATTCTCATGCTTTCCATTATTGCCGCTGTTGACCAAAACAATGCGATCGGATACCAAAACCGGTTACTTTGCCATTTGCCAAACGACTTGAAATATTTCAAAAAAATCACTTCCGGGCATCCTATAATCATGGGGCGAAAAACCTATGATTCTCTATTGATAAAGCCTTTACCTAACCGGACGAATATTGTTATCAGCAAATCTATTGATTCGTTATCGGGATGCATTGTGGTTAAAAGCATTGATGAAGCAATCGGTAAATGTCCTTCTGACGAAGAATGTTTCGTGGCCGGCGGAGCTCAAGTATATGAACAAATGATAGCATTGGTGCAAAAGTTATATATCACCCGCATACATCACGCTTTTAAAGCCGATACTTATTTTCCTGAAATCCTTCCTGATCAATGGCAATTATTCTCATCTGAATCGCATGAAAGCGATGAAAAACATCCATATGCATATTCGTTTGAAGTTTATTCGCGAAGATAAAGTGGTTGCAGGATAAGGCTTGACTCAATTTGATAGCACAATTATTTGTTTAAATTATTCACAGCAATATTCATAAGATCGCTAAGTGGATTTTCTGCGCCATTAATCATTAACCATTACTCAAGCATGGCATCTTAATATATATCCTTTCCCATACACAGATTCGAGGATAACTGACGGATCGTTATATAGCTTTTTTTTCAGGGAGGTGATCATATTTTTCAACATTTGATGCCGGTTCATTTTCGTTTCGTCAGAAATCAGATCGACCAATATTTCAGTGGCGATTATTTTATTTTTGTTCTTGACCAAATAACCTAATAGTTTGGCCTCTCGCCGGGAAAGTGGGAATTCAATATTTTTAGTATTTAGTATACTTTCCGATATCTTCAAAATTGAATCGCCGAATGGCAAAATTTCAATTTTACTTCCATATACCCGGTTCAACAGGACTTCGATGAATGCTAGTAATTCTTTGGGAGCAAAAGGTTTTCTAAGATGATAATCAGCCCGGAACGAATAACTTTTCAACGTATCGTTTCCGTCAAGACGTTGTCCGGTCATCATGACAATGGGAACTTGTGTATCGGCTCGACGTATCTGTTCTAATACTTCTTGTCCGGTCATTTCAGGAATATCAATATCCATCAGTAACGCATCGGGATGCATGGTCTGATACAGTTCCAATGCAGCTATGCCATTATCTGCTAATAAAACAATATATTGGTTTTCCTCGAAAAAATCTTTCAAGGCATTGGCAAAAGAACGGTCATCTTCGACAATTAAAATGGTATATTGTTTCATGTGATGATTTTTAGGTCAATTATGCCTCGTAAAAAGCAAACTTACCGAAACTATGGATACAAATTGACATGGCCTATTTTCTGGTTATTCTTGTGGCAAAGCTTGGCTTTAACAAAACATAAAATGACCAGAACAATAATTTTTGAATTTTATCAATAAACTCTTCTTGCTTTTATAGCGTGTACGTTGATTACTCAGTTTCAAAAAATAAGTACGCTCGTTAGAATTGTCAGAAGTATATTCGTACTGAAATTCCAAAATAAATTCCGTATATTTTCCTTCTTCACTGTCTACGCTGATTTCTCCTCCAAGGGCTTTTGTCATCATATGCACATAGCTCAACCCCAAACCGAAACCATCTTTTACACGTTTTGCCATGGATTTGCCTCTATAAAATTTATCAAAAATGAAAGGCAACTCTTTTGCAGGTATTCCCCATCCGTGGTCGATAATATGAATAACTAACTTCTGAAAGGTAGACTCAACCTCAATTCTGATATCGGCAGGTTCGTCGGAATACTTGATAGCGTTTTCTACCAGATTATCTATAATGTTTGAAAAATTCATTTTATCAGTAAAAAATGAATTAGATTGATCCATTTGAACAGTCAGATTTACCTTTTCATTTTCGATATATCTTGATTGCAGTTGATCGAAAAATGACTTCAGATCAATGTATTCTTTTTCCAATTTCATCATATGGGATTCGCCGATGCTGATTTCTTGTATCTTTTCGGTATAAAGGTTCAATTTCTTCAACTCATGAATACTTTCTTTTATAAACTTTTTTGATTTGGCAGGTTCATCATCAGCTCTTTCTAGCAAAAATATAGCTGATGAAATAGGGCGTTTTAATTCATGTGTCATAGCATTGACAGACCCTTGTTTTTCTATGTCTAACTTATGTTGCAGGGCGATAGTGCAGATTAGTTTATATAGCCAACCGGCAGCACAGCCAATTAAAATAACAGACAGGATCAGTTGGAAAAGCATCCGGCTTAGGATCGCGAAAAATGGGGTACAGACATGCGCCCGCACTCCTAATGTGTTCATCATATCAATGACTAAAACATCAGAAGCAAAAAAGCCAAAGCTACTGTACGTATTTTGATTGCTTTTGATTACCTGGTGTTTCGTCAGGTCTACATATTCTATGTAAGTAGCATTTACTGAAAAGGGCACTTTAAATAGTTCGCAGAAAATGTTATTTACCAGATCAATATTTATAGGATTAATGTGACTCATTAAATATTGTTCTGCTTGAGTTTGTGCGCGCAAATCGTATTTATCAAAGGCAATGGCAATAATAGAAGAATCTTCCAGTTGGATTTGTTGCGTGATCGTTGAAGATGAGTCTTCGTTTGATGGATTATTGTTGAAAAAAAAAGGTATGCCGGAAGAATGCTTTCGCATAGATAGTTCGCTATCAATTGCTGATTGAAGATATTTATTTGCAATATGTTTATATTCTGCTTGGTGGGCAAAGTACACATCAACTAACCACATACATAACAAAAAAATCATGATAATGAGCGTCAGCACGGTAATCAGTTTAATACGTTGCGTATTCTTCATCAGTCGGTCTGTTTAATGTATGACAAAGATATATGAAAAAAGAATAAATTGTTCACTATTGATCAATTTATCTGTCAATGTTTTTTAACATTGATGAGTTAATAAACATGATAAATGAGAAAATAATAAAAGTTACTATTTGGTTACCATTGTCTTATCATTGTTTTTTTTGTTATGAAATTTGTCAGTAATTGTATTTGTCAGAATAATTTTTAGTTGCCTGTAACGCATTCTGTCATTCTTTTTCTTACTTATTGCAGGGTTGCGCATTTTTACATGTGTTTATCCAATGAAAATAACTAATTGAGAAATGCATACTCTTGAAATGTGCATCATCATTGCTCCCTAACCAATTTTGTTACCATTTAGTTACTATTGTGTTTTTTTGAATTTCTTTTATTTTATTTGCAGAAAATGTAGAAAAAGTTAAAAGTATGTAATAATGGGAAACAAAAGGCGGCGGCGAATCTTGGCTTAGCGATTGACAATTCGTTGGCCGCCTCTTTTCCCATTTCATTGTGAAAATGAGATCTATGACAAAGATAACAAATATAAGGGTTATCTGCTGATGGATGGGTGAAATTGTTATTATACGTTGAAAGTAGCAAGGTAATTGTGAGAAATGTAAAGAAATTAATGTGATCGTAAGCCTTGTAAATTGTTGAGAAATGTGAAATTGATATAATGAATACTGTGAAAATATTGCTAAAAACAGTTAATTGATTACAATATCAGTAAAAATGAAAACACTAATTAAATTATCCGGAATCATATTCTTTTTTTTGATTCTATCATCTTGCGGCTCTTCAAAAAAGGAAGATATCAAAAAAATAGTTCAGGAGTGGCAAGGTAAAGAAGTTCTTGTGCCCGATGGCGAGATAACATACAAAGTATTGGGACGCGATACCTTATGTGCCGACTTATGGGACAAACCGTATAAAATATTTACATACATTGATTCCATCGGTTGCACCAGTTGCCAATTGGGTTTACCCCAATGGAAAGCCTTAATTGATTCATGCAAACAACAACAATTAGATGTCTCGTTCCTGTTTGCGGTGCATTCGTCCGATTTTGAATATTTTGGGCATGAGGTGCGTTTCAATGAATTTGATTATCCGCTCATTTATGATTATAAAAATCGTTTTGACAAGATCAATCATTTTCCACCATCTCCTTACCGGACATTTTTATTGGACAAAAACAATAAAATTTTATTGATTGGTTCGCCCATTCATAATCCGGCAGTATGGGCATTATACAAAAATGTGATTACACAAATGCAATGAAATGATTCAAAATTCAATGTTTAAAATTTCAGGTTTTTTAAGGGTCTTCTTCATTTTTGTTGTTTTATGAAGAATTTGTACACGCTAAAAGATAGATACATGTAGGCAAAGAACGAATTTAGTTACCATTTTGTTACTATTGTATTTTTTCGATTTATTTTTATTTTATTTGCAAACAGAAAAACATAGTAATTGATTTTAAATGTTTTTACACTTCATATGGGTCAAATGCAAAACTTGTTTTATGATAAACTAAAGAAATGGAATAAATGTTATAACCCAAAACTTGAAAAATGAAACTTTAAACTTTAAATAATTATTCATGGGAAAAAAGGCGGTGCCGAACCAATGGTTTCGCGACTTTCAATTCGACAACCGCCCGCTTCCCTCTTAAAAAAGGAGGTTGCTAAATTACGTAAATAAAATCGAATGACCGTTATAACGGAGTTTGTTTGTTGACTCGTGAGATCGACAAGTGGTGTTTTGCCGGCACATGTTAAAAACGGTAAGAGTTATTTTTTATCATTAAAATTTATTCAAATGAAAATTAAATTTTTGTCAATTATTGGTGTTGTTGCTTTTGCAGTAGCATTGGCATTTAGTATTAATGCAAATCTAAATAATAATGCAGAAATAAATGTGGTATTGGCTAATGTAGAAGCATTAGTGCTGGGTGAAAATTATTATGATTGCATGGCAGGCTGTCCCGGTGATTTTTGTAATGCCTATATTAATGATATTAAGGTATATGCATGTACTTATTGGTGATCTATAAGTGCTATATTGTTGAAGTGAGGCGATAAATTCTACAAATATTATTTATGATATTTATTGTTTTATTATCACGATTTGTTTGTATAAAATGAAATGGGAACAAATGCCATTTTGGAGGAGGTTTTTTCGCATCATCCTACATTGATCTTTTTATAATGATTATTAAGAGGTTGTCTAAATTTTGAATTCAAAAAAGTTTTTGGATTACTTCGTCCTCGTAATAACGTCAATATTACGTCGTTGCGAGACGATAGCCGAAGCAATCTTTTTTGCAATTGATATTTATTAAAATATTGACAATCAGCCATAAATATCATTTTTAGACAACCTCTAAGAACCTTTGGGAGTATTAGAATTTTAGCTGCATCAATTTAGATGCAGCTAAAATTTAGAAACTGATTAACAGTAATCTTTACTTAACAATTGTGTACAGAGATGTAAAACAAGTTTAGAAATGTATAAGATATTGCTTCGATTACGTTTTGTAATAATTCCAATAGTATTGTTGTTGCAAAGACAAGAAATAAAATGAGTGTCATAATCTTTCTGTAAATCATAGTTTAAGCAGATATTTCAGTTCATTTGTTGCATAATTAGGTATGATTGTTACAAAATAAGATTATAGGATATTCGAGATAGTTCATCAATTTATTTTTTGATTTGAAAGAATATTTTCTTCTGAATAAATTATTTTTTTTAAAATGTATAAATTATCAACAATTACTATGACTGTTTTGATTTTAGTTTCTATATACAGTTGTAATGAAAATAATGTTTTTGACTTTTCGCGTAATATAGAGAAGATCCACGGTGAATTAATAGATATAGACTGTTTAATAGGTAGACAACCAGTAGACTTTACATATATAGATACGTTATTATTTTTTCATGATCGTTATGAACAGAAATTAATAACGATAGTCGATATAAAAAATGATCAATGTGTCGGTCGTTATGCTTCAGAGGGAAGAGGTCCAGATGAATTTTTAGCTCCATTGCGATTATTTTCATCTGCTCAAGATAAGTTATTGTATTGCTTTGAACCGAATGGGGGATATGTTAAACTGTTAGGATTGCCCACAATGAAAACACAACGTAAAATTCTTTTACAAGGAGACGTTTCTTGGGTAAAGAAGACACGAAATTATTTTGTGGGTTTTAGTCCAATGGAAGAGGGACGGTTCCAACTTTATGATCTAGATGGCAATTTCTTACAGAGGGGTGGCGAATATCCTTTTCGTGGGAATGAAATGGATGTTATGACTGCTTTTGCTTTATATCAGGGTAGCTATTGTGCTAATCCGAATGAAGATTATTTTGCAATAGGTGGTCATTATTGTAATAGTTTAGAGTTTTATGAAATTAAAAATGATAAAGTTATACTACATAAGAAATATGAGATTGCAGATGCCAAAGGTCAGATGAATAATGGGGTAAAATTTGATAATGATTGTCCGATAGCATATGCTTATGCATATGGAACAGAAAAATATTGCTATATGGTATATATAGGATCAACTTATGCTGAAGCTAAAAATGGAACAATGCCTCGAAAGATTAGGATATTTGATTGGAAAGGCAATTATATCAAATCGTATGAGCCAGATCTGAATATATATGCATTTTGTGTTGATGAGGATCATCATTGTATATATGGAATCGTGAGAAATGAGCAGAACAAGGGGGAATTTGAAATTATGCGTTTTAAGATGTGAAAAATATACAAAGTAAATTTTAATTATTTCAATCACTTACATTATGGCTTTAGACAATTTAATTCAGGTTCATTTTACGCCCGATGAGTTGGCGCGCATGGATGCAGCCCTGTCGGAAATTGAAAACATCATGAAAGGCAAAGCGGTGGATCTTACCCCGAAGCAAAGGCAACAATATGGCCGCGTGGCTTACGAGATGGAAGTGTGGGTAGATAAGTGCTACAGCTATATGCAGCAAGCACCGCAATTGGTGCCGTCGTTTATCGATATGGTTGAACATACAGCTGATTTGGAGGCGCATAGGATATTAAATCCGCGTATTGAACGGATGAACACCATAGCGCAATCCATCAAAGACACTAATCTGTTGTTGGGAACAGATATTTATAATAATTCCATGTCATTCTACAGGGCTGTGCGTGAGGCATCCAAAGCCAATGCTACAGGATCTACTCCGATTTATCAAGACTTGCACCGACAATATCCTGGAGGTGGGAAGAAACAAGGGAAAGAGTAATCATGTTTATATCCGGTTTATCAAAGGTACTTCCGGAGAGGTGGTGGAGTATTTTCGGAATACATGGCAAGCAGTTTTATTATACTTCGCCATCACTTTTAAAGCGCCTTGCCACCCGTTCCGAAATACTCTTGAACCTGTTCAAAAATACCCCGTAAGTATTTCCGGACCGGTTATGAAGTATCTTGGAAATACCCGTCAAGTATTTTAAAAGTACCCGGTAACCATTCAAAAAGTACATGGTGACCACTTATGAAATACCTATTGATAACTTTCGGAATATTTGTTTAGTCGCCTACTGATACGGTAATCTTTTCTGCTGAAAAGGAATATTGGTATTTGTCAGCACATGTAAGAGGTATTGATTATATAGCGACGCTTTAATTTAATCAAGATATAATGACGTATAACGCTCTTCATTCAATGGGTATAAATCTGAAAAATAGTTTTTAAAATAAAAAGGCTTTGTTTGATTTCTGCGGTTCTCCGTATGCGTCCTGCTACTACAAATTCCTGTCCACAGGCCGCTGCGGAGAATTCGTGGAAAAAGCCCGATATAAATCAATAAATAATGGTTAATGATCAATGGTTAATGTTTAATGAACTTTGAACCTTGAATTTTAAACTTTGAACTATTAATAAATTATGCGTAAATACAAATTACTTTTCTTATTATCGCTGTGGATACTGGCTTCCTGTTCGCGTTATTCGCCTGAGATCAGGGAAACGTTGCGTTTTGCCGGAGACAATCGCGTCGAGTTGGAGAAAGTATTGGAACATTACAGCCAAAACGATGCCGATAGCCTGAAATATAAAGCGGCTTGCTTCCTCATCGGTAATATGCGTTACCATTATTGCCAGAACAACAAGATGTTGGATATATTCAGGCGTTATGTGCTCGATACGGTGCCGACACAACAGACATATACAAATTTTCAGAAAAAATACGGGCCATTGAGCAATCATTATGACATCACATATGATGCCCAAGTGATCACAGCAGACTACCTGATCAAAAACATTGATTTCTCGTTCCGTTTATGGGAGGAAACACCGTGGGGGAAACACCTGTCGTTCGGCAATTTTTGCGAAGAATTGCTTCCTTATCGGGTCGGCAATGAGCCGATTGAAGATTGGAAAGAAGCCTACCACAACAGATACCAAGCCATGCTGGATACCGCCCAATATGACAAGTCGAGTTCTCTTGCGGCATGGCATGTGATATTTGCTTATCTGCATAGCAAAGTACAGGAGGATTTATTGGAGTGGGTGTTTGCGTATGATTGGAATACTGCCAATTTGGGCGCATTGACATTGCTCAACTTGCGTTATGGCACTTGTCAGGAGCAAACAGATATGCTTGTTTATGTCATGCGGTCAGTGGGAATTCCTTGCGGGATTGATATGATGGTGCAGCATCCCGATAATTACGATAAGCAGCATTGGTGGAATTATATGCGTGATAACAGCGGGGTGTGTATTGCATTCGATTTTTATTATGAGATGGATGAGCCGGCGGAAAAAATGACAGCCATCCATAAATGTGGGGTGGTATACCGGAAATGTTTTGCATTGCAGGATGATTCATACCTGATCAAATACCATAACAAGGATGTATATATACCGTCCAGCTTGAGCGAAATCTTCTTAAAAAATGTATCGTCGGAATATTTTTATGAAAACCCGGTCATCTTGCCGGCCGATAAGAAATATAGAAATGGCGATGTGCTTTACTTAAGTGTATTTAATAATACAACATGGATACCCATTTCATGGGATGAGGTGGAAGATGAAAATGTTGCATTTCGATACTTGGAGCCGTTGGTTTTATATCAGCTTTCCAGCTTTTCGCGTGATGGGATATACAAGCCGGAATCATATCCGTTTGTGCTTTATAAAGACGGATCCGTTTATTTCACCGAACCAGATGCCGCACATAAGCAGGATATGAGGCTTAGCCGGAAATTCCGTTTCCCATGGTGGTGGGCAGAGTTTCGTATGCATGCAATTGGTGGAAAATTCCAAGGAGCGAACAACCCTGATTTTAGCGATGCGGTTACTTTTTATACCATTCCCGGCCCGGCTATCATGAGGTATACAGACATACACATTGATGATCGTCGGCCGTTCAAATATGTCAGGTATCTGTCTGGCCCCGGCGGGGACAATATGATGGCCGAAGTGCAAATCTTTTCGAACGAAACACAATTGCAAGGAAAAGTAATCGGTACGGATGGTTCTTACCAAAACTCGCCCGATAAAACGAAATACAGTTTATTTGATGGTAATGTGTTGACCTATTTCTTTGCCACACAGGCAAGCGGTGCATGGTCGGGTTTGGAATTTGATCAGCCGCAACAGATTAGCCGCATCCGGTATTGGTTTCGATATGACGATAATACCATCAGGGAAGGCGATGAATATGAGCTTTACTATTGGGGCGATCATGCTTGGGTTTCGGCAGGGAAACAATTGGCTACCGACACGCTGTTGTATTACAACCAAATACCGTCCGGTACATTGTATTGGCTAAGAGATCATACACGAGGCAAAGAGGAGCGTCCCTTCACCTACGAAGATGAAAAGCAAGTATTTTGGTAATAAGAGAATTGAAAATTGAAAGTGGAAAATTGAAAATGATTGCGTGGGGGCGCCTTGTACCGTGTACCTTTTACCGTGTACCTTTTTTATATAAATTTGACTATTTGTATATACAGTATTGAGCATTCATGTTTGGATTGTCTTTCCATAAAATAAAGCATTGGTTGATCTCTCAGCGCTTGATTGATCCAAAACCGTTGACCGTTAAACGGGTAATCGGCATATTGGTCTTTTGTGTGTCGGTGATACCGCTTTTCACGGTGTGTTATGTCGATTCATTTTTATGGCAAGGGGTTACTACGGGAAAATATTTCTGGTTTGCTGCGGTGATGTGTATTGTTATTCCAATTTCCTTGGGATGGGGGATCGGGCAGAAGTTTTACATCCGGCGAGCGGATATCTGGGTATTCTTATTCGTGGGCTATATTGTGGCCAATTATTGGCTCTGCAGTGGCTGGCCTGATATGCATTGGTGGCTATTTTTATTAATGATTCCATTATACATGTCAGTGCGCACCATATGCGAAAATGGCAACATGGGGCGATGGGTATGCAATGCTATTCTTTTGGTGGTATTGGTGGAAGCTATTTGGGGATTAATGCAGCTTTACGGTTATTCATGGTCGTATCATGGCCTGTATAAGGTTACAGGGTCGTTGTTTAACCCCGGCCCTTATGCTGGTTTTGTGGCTGTAGGAGTGCCGTTGGCTTTGGGTTACACTTTAGATAAAAACATAACCAAATGGGAACATTGGTTTGGGATATTTACGCTGCTTACTGTGATGCTAGTACTACCTGCCACAATGAGCCGGGCGGCTTGGATGGCAGCAATTATAGGAAGTATTCCTGTGCTGTGGAATCGGCTGTTCGGTAGTGGCAGGCAATTAAGCGTAAACGCCGAAAACCCTGACAGTGGTCATAGACCCTGTCAGTGGTTTTCAAAGTATTGGCGATACCGTTTGGTGCGTATCATATCCACGATTGTTTTATGTGTTTTTTTCGTTGGGTTATTAACCGGTATGTACTATTTGAAAAAAGGGTCAGCTGATGGGCGTTGGCTGATCTGGAATGTCAGCATGGAAATAGTGAAAGACCATCCGCTTTTGGGTACCGGTTATGGGACTTTTTCTGCTGTATATGGCGATGCGCAGGCCGGTTATTTTCTTTCTGGTAAAGGCAATGAAGCGCAGGAAATGGTCGCCGATAGCCCTGATGACGCATTCAACGAATATGTACAGATGGCTGTGGAGCTGGGGTTAGTGGGCTTTGGCTTATTTATATTTTTGATTATTTATTGTTTGTTCTTGATTGGACGGTCATTTCGTCAAACATCTATAACGGAAGCGTCACATCAAACAAGTACAATCGGGTATATCAAATGGTCGTTATTGGCATTCCTTGTGTTTGCGGCATTCTCGTATCCTTTTAGCATGCTGCCTTTGGTGATTATTTTTGTGTTTCTCTTGGCTATTCTGGCTTCTTCTTCCCGTTCTTTTTCTTTTTCTGTTCCGGTGTGGCTGCGTGTGGCTTTTTTTATTATTGGTTGTGGAATAACGATATATGGCGCGCATATTATTCTGCCCCAACGGGCTGCTTATCGGGAGTGGCAATCGGTGCAAATGCTTTATCAGGCGGGAATATATGAAAGTACCGTTAAAGATTACCAAGCTCTTTATCCGCAATTAGGGTATCAGAAGCAATTCTTGTTTGAATATGGGCAATGTTTATCCAAGACAGGACAATACGTTGAAAGCAACCGTATATTTGCGCAATTTCTTCATTATGGCAGCGATCCGATGGTATATAATTGCATGGGGAATAATTATAAAGAAATGAAAGAATATGAAAAAGCGGAGACATCATACATTCACGCATCGCAAATTATTCCAAACCGTCATTATCCTTTATATTTGCTTATGAAATTGTATGAAGAAACCGGACAAATCGAAAAAGCCCGTGCTGCAGCCCAATCTTTATTGGTTAAGCCTGTGAAAGTAAATTCAACGGCGATTCGTGAAATGCAGCAGGAAGCAAAGCAATTGCTCAAAAAATAATTATCACTCATCATTCATCACTCATCACTCATCACTCATCACTCATCATTCATCATTCATCACTCATCATTCATCATTCATCATTCATCGCTTATAACTCATCACTTAATTTCCATGTTCAAGTCAATCCTTAAACTTTTGCTTTATCTGATCGTCTCTCTTTTATTGGCATTAGTCATCCGGCTTTTTTTATGCAATTTCTATCATATCCCATCCAATTCGATGGAACCTACCATTATGCCGGGCGATTTTATTTTGACTAATAAATGGACCTATGGAGCAAGGATTTTTACCAAACTAAAGTTTGACAAAGACAATGATCCTCCAATCGTTCGTGTGCCGGGATTAGGGCAGGTCAAACGGAATGATGTGATGGTGTTTAATTTCCCATATAGGGCAGGTTGGGATACCATACGGATGAATATGAACCTGATTTTCATGAAACGGTGTGTTGGGCTTCCCGGTGATAGTTTGTCGATTATCAATAGCTACTATCGTATTGCCGGGATTACTGATACGTTGGGTTACATTCCTGAGCAGAAACGATTGGCACAATATCGGGAGGTACTGGATTCAACCATTATGCGTACTTATCCGTTCGATACCCTGCTTTTTAAATGGGATATCCGCAATTTTGGCCCGTTATATATCCCCGCTGCCGGGGCAACGATTGACCTTACTCCAGGAAATTTCACATTGTACCACAAGCAAATAACATTCGAAACCCGGTCTGCGGTTTATATGAAGGATTCTTCCGTTTACATCAATGATACGCTTAGAACAAATTATACGTTTCGCCATAATTGGTATTTTGTGGCTGGGGATAATGTGCTGAATTCGCAGGATTCGCGTTATATTGGCTTGATACCCGAAACATATATCATCGGAAAGGCGTCACTGATTTTATCTTCTAAAGATATCTATAGTGGTAAGAGAAATTGGGGCCGCATGATGAAGGTGATCCGGTAAGGTTGCCATAACCGATAAGTTATCCAATTACAACACAAATACCTAGTGTGTTTGCCAGCTTGAGATAAAATAAATTTTGATTGCCCTTGTAACATTTTACAATAACGCTCGTCTTATCGATAGTTAGATAATCGTTTTTCTTTTGTTTTTATGTTTCGTTTTTTAAAACAGAATGTGTGTTTTTTGCCTTTGTCAGGTTTTGTGGCTATAGACAAGGTCGGTATCCCCTTTTTAACAGTGATCGGTGGACACTGTCGGGAAGGGGTTTTATCTTGTTTGCTAGTTATTAAGTATTTCATGTAACCAAGAAAATACGGATAAATACAAAAGATCAAACCATTGATGCAACCAAATTCACTTTGATTTCCGTCTTATAGAAAAATCAAATTTATAATCCATAAACCAATGAAATCATTTTATGTAGCAGTCATTATCTGTATGTTGGGGGTCACCCAGGCTTTTGCTCAATCTATCATCAATGGAAAAGTGACTGACATGGAAAAGAATCCATTGGAATATGTGACTGTTGCATTATATGATGCAAATACCCGTGCACTCCAACAAGGAACTATTACCAATCGATCCGGAATTTTTTCCCTTGAAAAGGTAAAACCCGGTAAGTACTATTTGACACTTACAATGATCGGGTTTGTGAAAACGGATAGTGAACCTATAACCATTGGTACAGATCAAACCTATACGGTTCCCGATTTTGTTCTATATGAGGATGTGCAAAATATGCAGGAAGTGGTTGTTACCGCCAAGAAAAATTTTGTAGAACAGCAAGCAGATAAGATGGTGATCAATCCTGAGGCGAGCATTACTACAGCATCTGATGATGTGTTGGAGGTATTGCGTAAATCGCCCGGTATCATTATCGATAATGATGATAATATTACGCTTAAAAACAAACAGGTGAAGGTGATGATAGACAATCGCCCCACCTATATGAGTGGAGAACAACTGGCGGCTCTGCTTCGCAATATGCAAGCTACATCCATCGACAAAATTGAAATCATTGAAAATCCGCCATCGCGTTATGATGCCGAAGGTGATGCCGGAATCATCAACATTCGTACCAAACGTGGGCTTATGCGTGGGTACAACGGGAGTTTGAACCTTGGTGCGGGGTATGGTAAGAAATTTTCAGATAACTATGGATTGGATCTCAATTATAGGAATGAAAAATGGAATATTTATGGCAATTATTACGGAGGAGATCGTCGTGGATGGTATGAGTTAGACCTTACCCAGTATTCTGAGGTAGATGGTTCGGTACAAAAACAGTATAATGAGCAATACTGGAGATCATCATACGGCAATGCCAAATTGGGTATAGACTATTATATTACACCCAGGCAGGTTGTTGGCGTGATGACTCGGGGTAATTTCGGAACTAATCCCAGCGCCATGGATGGAGATATAGATATAACAGGATCATCCAACGAGTTGATACAGCAAGCACAATCAACTTCGGATGTTGAAAATAAGTATAAAAATTTATTGGTCAACCTAAATTATAAGTGGACAATTGATTCTTTAGGGCAAGAATTAAGTGTAGATGCGGACATGGCGCGATATGGATTCAATGGTGTTAGTGATTTATACACAACCTATATTCCGCCAACAACCCCACTAAATATGCATAAGGAAGAGGATGGTACATCTAATTTTTATTCTATTAAAGCAGACTATGTGTTACCTATCGGGAAAAAAGCCAGGATGGAGGCAGGGCTTAAATCTAGTTGGGCAAATATTGATAGTGATTTGAGTATCATTGAGGAAGATGCAAATGGTAATTGGGCAGATCCGCATCATTTGAGCAATCGATACGTGTATAGCGAAAATATCGATGCGGTTTATTTAAGTGGGCGGTACAGTTTTTCTCCGAAAACAAGCCTTCAATTAGGGCTTAGAGGCGAACAAACCATTGCTAAGGGTGATAACAAAACTATAGATGAATCACACACCCAAAAATATTTTAACCTGTTTCCTTCTTTCTTTTTGCAACAACAGCTTGGCGAAATTCATCAGTTGGGGTTATCTTATAGTTTTCGCATCGGGCGTCCTCCATACGACTTTTTGAATCCATTCATCTTTCTTCTTGATCCATACACTTTTAGTCAAGGAAATCCATATCTTGTTCCGCAATACACCCATGCAAGCAAACTGTCGTATACGCTGAAAAACAAATATATCTTGTCTTTAGATTTCAGTTATACAGAGGATGTATGGGTTCGATTTTTCAGGCAAGAGGGACGTAGGGTTATTGCTACGTGGTATAACCTAGATGACTATTACAATGCAAGTGCCACACTTGTGGTTCCTGTTCAAATTACCAAGTGGTGGTATACCAATACCAGTATCGTAGGTTTGTACGGACAATATAAGTCACAGGGAGAAGGAAGCACTGATATCAATAAATCACAATATACATTGCGAGGAAATACCACATTTACTTTTATGTTGCCCAAGAATTTCTCGGCCGAGCTATCTGGATGGTATACCACCAAAGGTGTTTATGGCGTAATCAATTTTTATCCTCAAGGTGCTATGAATATAGGTGTACAAAAGCTATTTGCCAACAACAAAGCTTCGCTCAAGTTGGGTGTCAGCGATATTTTGAAAACACAAAAGGACAAATACGATCTTCAATATGATAATGTAAAAGCTCATGGTATGGAACGCAATGATAGCCGTCGCGTTACTTTGACATTTACATATAGGTTTGGGCGAAATGATATCAAAGCTGCCCGTCAGCGTTCTACCGGGTTGGAAGAAGAAACGAGTAGGGCTAAATAGTATAACGAATCGGTTGTTTTCTTTTGTTCGGAATTCGGCGGTATGGATAATATCGCCGTTTTCTATTTGGACAACATTTGAAATTTTGTTGTTGAGATGCAAAAAATTGATGCAACCAAAATCATTTTGATTTCCGTCTTATAAGAAAAATCAAATCAAAAAATTATAAGCCAATGAAATCATTTTATGTAGCAGTCATTATCTGTATGTTGGGGATCACCCAGGCTTTCGCTCAATCTATCATCAATGGAAAAGTGACAGATATGGAAAAGAATCCTTTGGAATATGTGACTGTTGCATTATATGATGCAAATACCCGTGCACTCCAACAAGGTACTATAACCAATCGATCCGGAATTTTTTCCCTTGAAAAGGTTAAGCCCGGTAAGTACTATTTGACCCTTACGATGATCGGGTTTGTAAAAATCGATAGCGAACCAGTGACAATCGGCACAAATCAAACTTATACCATTCCCGATTTTGTCCTATATGAGGATGTGCAAAATATGCAGGAAGTGGTGGTTGTCGCTAAAAAGAATTTCGTGGAACAGCAAGCAGATAAGATGGTTATCAACCCTGAAGCGAGCATTGCTACTGCATCTGATGATCTGTTGGAGGTGTTACGTAAATCGCCTGGTATTATCATTGACAATAGCGACAATATTACGCTTAAAAACAAACAGGTAAAGGTGATGATAGACAATCGTCCTACTTATGTGAGTGGTGAACAATTGGCAGCTATGCTTCGCAATATGCAAGCCACATCCATTGACCGTATCGAGATCATTGAAAATCCACCATCGCGCTATGACGCCGAAGGTGATGCCGGAATCATCAACATTCGTACCAAACGTGGATTAATGCGTGGTTATAATGGTAGCTTGACTTTGGGGGGAGGCTTAGGCAAACGCTTTTCGGATAATTACGGGTTAGATCTTAATTATCGCAATGAGAAATGGAATATATACGGTAATTATTACGGAGGTGACCGGCGTGGATGGTACGAGATAGATCTTACCCGGTATTTCTACCAATTGGATGGGTCGATATATAAGCAATATAATGAACAATATTCGCGATCGTCTTATGGAAATACTAAATTGGGTGTGGACTATTATATTACGCCCAAACAAATTATTGGAGTGATGACCAGAGGTAATTTCGGTAAAAATACTAGTTCAATGGATGGAGATGCTGACATAACGGGAATGGCAGGAGAACCGATACAACATTCTCAAACAGAATCTGATGCTGATAATAATTATAAAAATGTGCTGGTCAATCTGAATTATAAATGGGTAATTGATTCCTTGGGTCAAGAATTGAGTATTGATGCAGATATGGCAATATATCGTTCTAATGGGACCAATGATGTAAATACGACCTATAGCCCGCCGGAGGATCCGTTAAATATGTATAAGGAAGAGGGAGGCAAATCCGATTTTTATTCGATTAAGGCGGATTATGTGTTGCCAATTGGGAAAAAGGGTAGAATAGAATCAGGGTTGAAATCCAGTTGGGCGAATATAGATGGTGATTTAGGCATTCTCAAACAAGATGGAAATGGTAATTGGGCAGATCCGGATCAGTTAAGCAGTCATTATATAGATAGTGAAAATATCAATGCGGCATATTTGAGTGGCCGGTATAGCCTTTCTGAGAAAACGATTTTTCAATTAGGGCTCAGAGGAGAACATACTACAGCAACGGGCGATAATAGAACGCTTGACGAAGCCCATACCCAAAAATATTTCAATTTGTTTCCTTCTTTCTTTTTTCAACAAAAGTTGGAAGGCAATCATCAGGTAGGATTGTCATATAGTTATCGTATAGGCCGTCCTCCGTACGATTACCTGAATCCATTTGTTTTTCTTATCGATCCTTATACCTTTAGCCAAGGTAATCCATATCTCAGTCCACAGTATACACATGCAAGCAAGCTATCATATACCTTTAAAAACAAATATATTTTGTCATTGGATTTTAGTTACACCGAAGATGTGTGTATTCGATATTTCAAGCAAAACGATCAAAGCCGGAGGGTCATTGCCACGTGGGGTAATTTAAACGATTATTATAATGCAAGCGCTACCTTTGTAATACCTATCCAAATTGCCAAATGGTGGAATACCAACACCAGTGTGATTGGATTGTACGGACAATACAAATCGCCGGGCGAAGGTACAGAAATTAACAAATCCCAATATACAGTGCGAGGAAATACAACGTTCACGTTCATTTTACCCAAAAGTTTTTCCATTGAATTGTCGGGTTGGTATATCGGCAAAGCTGTTTATGGAGTAATTAATGCATACCCGGAAAGTGCGGTAAATATGGGTGTACAAAAGTTATTTGCTAAATCCAGAGCTTCGCTTAAATTGAGCGTCAGCGATATTTTTAACACGCATGAAAGCAAATACACTCAATATAATAACGTTGCGTTTAACGGTAGAGA
Organism: Bacteroidales bacterium; assembly: GCA_031549585.1. GTDB lineage: Bacteria > Bacteroidota > Bacteroidia > Bacteroidales > UBA4181 > JAIRLS01. Next base: position 52 of record JAVBPN010000319.1, on the reverse strand, counting down.
ACGGGGGGATACCCGTCGTATTAATTTAACATTTACGTATAGATTTGGGCGA
>JAVBPN010000340.1:0-4635 GCA_031549585.1 Bacteroidales bacterium | reverse complement strand
TCAACTCTTCTTTCCCGGCGAATTTCATTTACAATATTGGATTCGGTCGGTTCGAACCCATTGGAAGTTGAATAGTTCACACCTGTCCAGCTATTCACCTCAGTTAAAGACATAAGAGCCATATTCGTGCGACTACGAATCAAATTGATCGTTTTATCCAGATCATCCTGTGTGATGGTTCCCAAAATAGCTTTTGCCTCTGCATAGTTGAGCAACGCTTCCTCATAGCGCATGATCAAATCATCACACTCTCCCCCAATCTTGCCTTCATCAGGATCAAAATTACACCATTTCCATACACGGTAGCCTGAGTATGATGGTTCTCTCTGTTGATTCTGAATTAATCCGGGATAACTGGATTTATAAGCATGTGTTTGAGCTCCAAAATAATCATAAAAACGTCCCTTAGCCGGGTACCAGATAGTTTGTCGCAAACGGGGATCCTTGTTTTCTGCTAGGGAATTCATCAGTTTAGGATCGAAAGCAACATATGAAATTTCTGCCGGTTTTCCATCATTCATCAAATAATTTTCGACAGCGCTTCGAGACAGTCCAGAACCACAACCTGTCACCATCCATCCGTACCAACCCTGGATCACTCCTAAACTTCTGGAATAGGTTTTAAATAAATAAGCTCCGGCAATAGATGTGTAATCTTTTTGGCTGAAATAGTCGAAATACTCTTTACCGGAAGATCCCCTGTATATGTTTGTTCCCTGCTTTTCCATCAACATATCCCCGGCTTCCACAACCTTTGCCAGAAAAGATTTTCCATCGCTTCCGGATACCTGGAATGGCGTATCCTTTTTACCATGGAAATACTCCCATGTGCCTTCGAACAAAGCAACCCGAGTCTTTAAAGTTAATGCAGCTTCTTTATTGATACGCCCGGAAACAGCCTCGCCTGCACCCTTCCAATTCAGTTTGGCAATTGCAGAATCTAAATCAGCTATGATCCTTTCCGCAATTAACTTTCTCGAATCCCGTTCCCGGTACAATTCTTTGCTGTCAACATTAAGCACGTCGGTAATATAGGGCACGTCACCAAAGGCTACTAACAGGTCGAAATAACGGGATGCCCGGCAATAATATCCTTCACCGATATAATGTTGAGCTGCAGAGGAGAGTGGTTTGACCCGGTATGCATTCAATATATAATAATTGCATCTACGAATATAGATATATGCATCATTCCATGCGGTATTGGTGGTTGATGCGAGCCCTGATGACGAATGTCGCATCAGGGTTGAATTGGGCGCATTGGTGAGCAAGTCATCCGAAACAGGGTTCAATCCTGTTACGATATTGGTATTTTGTACACGAATGATTGGCCCATACATTCCGTTCATGTAATATTTAAGATCCGTGTCCACATTGAAAAAAGATTCATCGCCAATGGCATCCAGCGGATAACGGTCCAGCACATCTGCACATGAACTCAGGAAAAGAAAACTAATATATGTTGCTAATAAATATATTTTTTTCATGATTTTCATTTTTAATCGTATTAATTAAATGCCTAATTTTAAACCAAATGAGAATGTCCTTTGAATAGGATATCCATTTCCGTCATTTCTGATCATCTGAGGATCAAGCTTTAACCATGAATTGTAATAAATCATGCCCAAATTTTCGATACTGACATTCAATGATACGCGATTCAATTTTATCTTATTAGTGATTCTACTTGGAAGAGTGTAACTGATATTCAGGTTTTTAATTCGCAGGTGAGAAACATCTATCAGATAACGATCATTGGTATTTGTAAAGTTTTTATCTCCACTGTAAATCCTTGGAAAAAAAGCATCCGGTGTGTTCAATGACCAATAATCCAGTTCCGAATGTAGATCGAACATATAGCGGGTTGTATAATTGGAGGTTTGACCAAATGATGAACGGTTGTTGAAATATCGCACTTCCTTGCCGACTCCATCCAGTATCAATGAAAGGTCAATACCATTCCAGTTCAATCCCAAAACAATCCCATACTTATAGCGGGGGTAATTGTATCCTAACATAGATAAATCGCCCATTGAATACCATGTGCCGTCAATACCGGTATCTATTCTTCCATCACCGTTTAAATCGGCAAAAAGCATGTCGCCCTGGTAATACCACCCGGTGCCAGGTAACACATTATTTTTCAAGTCATCGGGATTTTTTGCAATTTTAGCGCCTTCGTATCCCCGCACCTGACCGAAAATTTGCCCCGGAGTCCATGAACTTCTGATTCCTGATATATTTTCATTATAATCTACGACATATCCGATATAATCGGACATGATAAACCTCACATTATAATTTAACGGATGACTGGCAATTGTAAGCAGTTTATCTCTCCACGATATCGAAAAATCCCATCCGCGGGTTTCCGACACTGCATTGTTGGTTTGGGGAGGGGTTGCTCCCAATACTTTAGGGAGTAATTCGGCAGGCCCCAACTGGTCGTAGGTAGTACGCTGGTACCAGTAATATTCGGCTTGCAACCGGTTGTTGAATGCTCCTATTTCAAGGCCGAATCCAAGTGTCTGGGGTTTGGCCCAGGTTAACCTCGATGAAACAATCCCAGGCATGGAAACATACGGTGGTAATTCATTATTCAGCACAGTACTGGATGCATTGGTTGCAGCTATGCCTGTACCCATACTGGGAATATACAGGTAATTTCCACCGGCTTGATCACCTAATTTCCCAAAAGAAGCCGTGATTTTGAATTTCGATACAGGCTCAAGGAACCAGAATTTTTCCCTGGCGATGTTCCATCCGGCAGATATCGAAGGGAAAAATGCCCAGCGAGTATCCCTCGGATACTTGGATGCAGCGTCATACCGGCCATTAATATCCAATAAGTACCGGCTTTCATAGTTGTAGCTCATCCGGAAAAAGTATCCTAACGTAGCCCATTCATTAACTTCATCCGAGATTGTCTTATTATCTCCCCATGAAGTTTTGAAGGACGGAACGGCTTGTGAATACAACCCTGTTGCGCTTGAAATCAGGTTATTATTCTGTTTCAATTCCTGTTGGACTCCTGCCAGTATACTGAACTCATGTTTACCAAAAGTTTTAAAATAATTTGCCGTAATATCAAAAACATAATAATTGCTTTTGTACGATTTTTTATACAATTTATCAAGAGTTGAAGACCGTGCGCTTGCCATCACTTGTCCATTAGGCTCCTGCACCGTCCATTTCAGGGTGGTTCTATCATACAGACCGCTTTGTGTATTCCATGAAAAATTACCTTTAAGTGAAAATCCTTCAAAAGGCTTTACCTCAGTCCCTAAAGTCAACCAGAGATCATCCATTTTATCATTTATTTTTCCACCCATACCCTCCAATATGGGCATGGCCGAAAGGCGGTGATAACTGCCGTCGGGGTTCTTGATGGGAATATTTGGGAAATATCCTAAAGACTGCCAGAAGGAATTGTCGCTTGCCGAGCCGGAAGATGCGTCTTGGTAATTTGGGCGTATGGTTTTTGCCTGCGAATAACGGGTACTCATATTAAATGACAGCCAATCCGTAATATCAGTATCAATTTTCAAAATGCCATTATATCTCTCATATTTATCCAGGTTTGTGTTATAGATACCCTCCCTATAGTTATACCCTAAGCCGGCATAAAACGAAGTATTGGCTGTTCCCCCGGAAACACTAATGTCATGTGCCGTATTTTGTGATATTTTCTTGAATGCGTGTCCGACATAATCGGTATTTGCATTTGCCTCCCAGTGTTCCCGCCACCAACCGTTAGTAGGACTGATCGTATTTTTGTAATCGATTTTTCCGTCTATATAGTCCTGCATCAACTGGATATATTCAGGTTGATAAACAGCTGCTTGTAAGCTATTTTGAAGTGCGGCATTCAAATAATTGGCAAAATCAACTGATGTAGCTGAATGCGGTAACATAGAAGGCTGGTTAAGCTGATAGGTTCCCGAATAATTGATAGATACACCTTTTCCCTTTTCTCCGGATTTTGTTGTTATCAGAATCACTCCATAGGGCGCCCGTGAACCGTATATTGCCGATGCCGCAGCATCTTTCAATACCGAAATATTAGCAATATCATTCGGATTGATTAGGTCAATATTTTGCTCAATGCCATCTACAAGCACTAAAGGAGCTCCCCTTGAATTCATACCCGTATATCCCCTGATATTGAGGGATGAGGTTGCATCAGGAGCGCCTGAAGACGTTGTGATGTTCAAATTCGGGACAACACCGTCTAGCATTTGACTTACTGTTTTAACCGGGCGATTATCCAGCACTTTCATGTCGACCGCTTCAACAGCAGCCGTTAAATTGACTTTTTTCTGAGTACCATATGCAATGACCACCACTTCTTCGATTTCCTTGGCACCTTCATTCATTTCGATATTAATCCGGGTTTGATCATCAACTTTAACTTCCCGGCTGGCATACCCGACAAAAGAAAACACGAGTATCGACTCTTTGCCGGGGACTGAAATGGTGTACTTGCCATCAGCATCAGTCACCTGTCCAGTTGTTGTTCCTTTAATCACAACATTAACACCCGGCATTGGATCGCCAGTTTCATCGGTAACGGTACCGGTAATGGCAATGCTTTGCAATGCGGCATGTGCTATAGGCCTTTTGGTCAGTATAATG
>JAVBPN010000200.1:0-19815 GCA_031549585.1 Bacteroidales bacterium | reverse complement strand
TCAACTGCATTACCTTTTCCAAAAGCGAGGGCAATCATGGCTCTTTAATTTTCATCGCTTGTCGAATCAACCTTATAAAATTTTGCCGAATATCCTATCTGGTATTTGGAACCATCGGGTTTTTCCATCTCTTTCAGATCATGTATCGTTTCATCATCGACCCAATAAACGCCCTCCATGCTTCCTCTCACCCCATAAAAAAGAAGATATGGTACATATTTATCTCCTTCCTTTACCTCTAAGTAGTACTTCATTCCGTCGTATTCAAATGTTCCAAACCGATAGTTGCCCGACGGGGAATAAACATAACTGGAAGGATTGACAAAAATTTCTTCCAAAGTAGCCAGATCATACGCCGACACAAAGCCATGCCCACCTGTTTTCATTACATAATTTAACTCCGGACAATACTCATAGGCTTCTTCTTCCATAAAAAAGACAATACTGTCATTATCTTGCTTTATGTACTGGCCAAACAGGCCTGAATTTTTAAGTTTTTCGTTTTGCATTAACATTTCTGTGAATTTGACGTCCGCTTCCCGGTCACGGTAAATTTTATACGGATTCTTTTTCACTTTACTGTAATCATAAACGCCGATATCTAAGGCCTTCGGTTTGATTTGAAGTTGTTTTTCCTGCGCAGATACTCGAAGTGTGCAACACAGGATGAACAAGAAGAGGAATTTGGTTTTCATTGTGTAAAATGGCACATCATTACTATTTTTAAGGCTCAAGATAACTTTTTACTCATTTTATAATTTGTGAGATATAGCCGGTTGGCTTTCCTTTGTTGCATTTTGTCTACCACAAAGCCCTGTTTTTCAAAAAATGGTTTGGCCGTGATGCTCACTTCCGATGTGATGGCTGCAACGCCTTTCTCTCTCGTATATTGCTCAATATGCTGATACAGAAGCGTGGCAATGCCTTGGCGTTGAAAATCCCGGTGCACAAACATCGTATGCAAATAGCCGGCATCGTTGATCGAAGCAAATCCAACGATCACTGCTTTTTCGTTCTCGACAACCCAATAATGTTGTTCCGCAAACAATTCAGTCCAATGCGGCATGTTATCGCCACACGAAGCCCAATCTGCCGTTTCTTCCGGCGAATAGTCCTTCCGGTTGACGAATAAAACGGTGTTTTGATACAATTCCTTGAGTGCCGGAATGTCGGAAACGGTTGCCGGACGGATAAGAAACATCATCGTTTACTTTAAATTCTTCTTAAATTCAACTACTTTCAATAAATCATTTAGCTGTTCTTTTTCAGAAATTTTGAAAATCATTGGAAGCAATTTTCCAATGGGTTTTGTCTGGCAAAAGTCTTCCTTGATTTTTTCATCGATGTCCAACGCCGCGATTCCTTCTAAATGTTTTGCGGTGAAAAAAAATCCGATTTGGAAATATCCGTCCCAAACCGACAGCCAGAAAACGGTTTTCTTTTTGTTGCTCACTTTGCATAACCACGCTTTACCATCCCTGTAATAGTTCCATTCGTATGTCAATCCATATTCGGTGCCGGTTACCGTATTCATAAATAATTCATATGTCGTATAAATACTGCCAAGCACATTTTCTAATACTTCGTTCGATGGAACAATGCTCTGTTCCCTTAATAATTGTGTTTCCATTTGCTACAAATATTGATATTTACAAAAATATGGATTAAAAATTATCCTTTTACAGATTTCGAAAGAAATTCATCTTCAAAAATATAATCGACACCTTGTTTTTGCAAAATAATATCAAAAACCTAACAGGTCTTTGATTTATACTAAATCGTCTGTGAACGTATCATTTGCCGCTGACAGGGCTAACTCACCCTGACAGAGGTCATCAGACCCTGTCAGTGGTGATAACAACATAACGAATCATATCCGCTTTTTTATTCTTATCCCAAGTTGACGTTATTTGCATTCGTCAAAAAACGGATAGGTTTTAATCAGTTTCAAATCGTATTTTTGTATGTCTTATAATAAACACTTGAAATACAGTTTTTTTTGATAATAAATTTCAAATTAGCAAATTTGGACAAAAGATATTTTAACAATAGATTGTAGTTTTGCATTTGTTCAATGAAAAATTAAGATGTATTGTCATTAAAATCAAACGAAAATGGAACAGAAAATTTGTCAAAGCTGCGCTATGCCTCTAACTAATGAAGATGGAAAAGGAACAAATAAGGACGGGAGCAAAAGTGAGGAATATTGCATCTATTGCTTTAAAAATGGCGAATTTGTTGAAAACCTAACTTTGAGAGAAGCCATAGCAAAAAGCGCCGATTATGCAGATATGGCAGGAATAACAAAGGAGCAGGCAATAGCATATTCCAGCAAAGTGTTTCCTACATTGAGACGTTGGCAAAACCGGTAGTATGGAAAAAACAACTGTGGTACAATTCTGTCAAAGTTGCGGTATCCCGATGGTCACAGCCGAAGCGTTTGGAACCGACAGCAACGGAAACCCGAATCAGGAATATTGTGTTCATTGTTCCAAAGACGGTAAGTTTACTGTGGATTGTACAATGGATGAAATGATTGCCATTAGCTTGAAACACATGAAAGAGCTATTTAAAGACAAGCCCGATTTCAGCGAGCAGGAAGCGTTGGCTAAGTTGCATTCATTTTTTCCGAAACTGAAAAGATGGAAAAGGAACGGAGCGGGAGAAACATCGACGACTAAAATTTGCCAGAGTTGCAGCATGCCGATGGCGGCGACTGAGCATTTCGGAACAAACGGCAATGGCAGCCAGAGCGCGGACTATTGCTGCTTTTGTTTTCAGGACGGGGACTTTACGCACAACCTGAGCATGGAAGAAACCATTGAAAATTCGGTTTCCCACATGGATGGTTCGGAGAAAATCGACGGACGAACGTTGACAAGAAATGAGGCTGCACTGAGAATGCACAACCAGCTTCCTACACTGAAACGCTGGAGAGTGCATGAATTGACGCATCAGGAATATTTCAAAGCGATGAACCGTGCGGTTGATTTTATCAACGAGCATCTGAACGAGCCGATTAATCTGCATGATGTGGCAAGCGTTGCCAATATTTCGAGGTTTCATTTCCACCGGCTGTTTAGGGCATTTTTAGGGGAAAGTCCGGCCGATTACATCCAACGGTTGCGGTTGGAAAAAGCGATATTCAAATTGCAAACGTCCAAATTCACCTTAACGGAGATTGCCGGACAAGTGGGATATCAAAGCCCTCATGCTTTATCCAAAGCCATAAAAAAACGTTTTGGCGTATCCACCTCTGTTTTTAGAAAACAGTTTTTTGACGTGGCGTTTCCTGTTGATGCGCTACCCCAAATAGAGGTAAAACCGGAGATTAAAGAGATTTCGTCCAAGGATGTCGTTTATATTCAGGTCGCTAATTCGTCTGAGAAAAAAACCGCAACAACGGAAGCTTGGAAAAAGCTCATACAATTTGTAGGACTCAATGGTATTCCTGATGAGCAACACGAATATTTATGCCTGAGCAAGGACGCGCCCCATATCACCAATTCAATACATTATCGTTTATACACTTGTGTAACTGCTCCTTCCGGCATGAAACCCAAAGGCAAATTCGGCAAACAAACAATCGAAGGCGGATTATATGCTATTTTCAGGCATAAAGGAAGTTACAACGAACTCGGTGCTTTGTATTGTTACATTTACCGGCGTTGGCTGCCCAATGGCGATTACGAGTTAAGGGATATTTCTTTTTTTGAAAAATATATCAATAATCCTGACTATGTGGCAGAAACAGAATTGGTCACAGATATATACATTCCCATTGTGCCTAAACAACGGTAGTTGGAATATTTCAAATGGGAAAATGTCCATGTACAAAAAAGTACACCAGCCGTAATGATTGTGGTAAAATCCTCCGCTGACAGGGCCTATCGACCTCTGTCAGGGAATGTGTGCCCTGTCAGCGGTTGCAGACCCTGACAGAGGCAAAATGAAACTTTAAAGTAAAATCAAATGCTATGAATAACAAGGATAAACACATTGATGAAATCAGGCGTCTTTTGTTGGAATCGTCAGACGAACCTACGAAAGAAAAGATATTGCGCTTAACATCCGGGAGTAAATGTATCGGGGTGATGGTTCCGAAGATACGTCAAATCGCCAAGTCGTATAAAGCAGACAACAAACTTGGTTTTGATTTGGTTTGTGATATCGCAGATTCGCTTTTTGCAGGCGCATGCAGGGAAGATATCCTATTTGCAATTTTCTTGATGTCACTTTACAAAAAAGAAGTATGTACGATTCCATGGAGCAAAATAAATAATTGGCTGGATGATGTTGACAATTGGGAAACTTGTGACCAGCTTGCAATCATCGTGGCAGAGGTTATGGTAACAAATCCAACGTTATTGAAAGAATTATACCGCTTGGCAACGTCAGAAAATAAGTGGAAAAGGCGGTTTGCGGCAGCAACCATAGCCAACATGAACCATGGAGGGCGTCAATACCCCAAAGAAACATTTGCTGTTTGCAAGATTCTCTTGTCTGATAAAGAACAGGTTGTTTCAAAAGCAGTAGGATGGGCATTACGAGAAGTCAGTAAAAAATGTCCCGAACAAACGGTTGATTTTTTAAATCAAAATAAATCAACGATGTCAAAGAAACTTTTGAAAGAATCAATAGAACTGCTGCCGGAACAACAAAAAGCATCATTTGTCCATTAAGTCACCCTATCTATTTATATATTAGCAAATAAAACGTTCAAGAAGTGTGGGGCCAAATTATTATCTGAGCTAAGTCAAAAATCATTGTTTATTTTTTGGTGGTTGAAGGCATTATATTTTTCGCCATCAGCTCTGCAACAATCGATTTGGTGAAACTTACGGCCAAGTCGTTGGCATTGGTGGGGTCATAACTACGGGTTTGGCTCGAATAAATCAGTTCATCCTCTTCGATAGTATAAATGTCCGCCTCCAGTACCCAGTTGGTGGATGTCGTGTAATATCCCGGCGTGTATGCCCGGTCATATACATACCAATATCTCCTGTAGAAACGATAGTACCCCATATACGGATATGCATAGTAGGTGGGTGGCACATAATTCCTTTCTTTCTCCTTTTGCACCAGCGAAACAATCATTACTGATGAGTAATTCGAAGTTTTCAATGTTTTAACGATTTCCTCTTCTTGCATTCCCCTAAGTCGTTTAGGGCCGAAAACGCTTGTAGCAGTATTGGCACTCACTCCATCAGAAATCAACGTTGTGGTCATCGTTTGTTCTATTTGGTCACGGACTTCCCGGTCAGCCATCACACCCAATACAAGCACTTTTTGCATTACACCTTCGGGCGGATTGCCGATACTCCATGATGAGATTACCTGGGTGCTTGTACACGAATTAGCAATCAATGCAATAGTAGCCAGCAGGCTGAATAAAATACAATTGTTTTTCATCAAGACATATAGAGTTGTTTTTGTATTCATGGTCATAACTTTAAAATTAGAGATATTTTTCACGTGTATTAATGACAAGTGACAATGCTCATTTGTTCATGCCTTATAGTTGGGTAATGTGGTCAGGCCTGGCAGGTGTTTTTTTCTTATTAGCCTCATTACGATGCCAAACAAGCGTATCTGTCCCGAAGCCAGTTCAGATATTCCTCAAATGGCTTAAAACGTCTATTTTATATCCAAAATGTATATCTTTGAACTGTTTATTATGCATATAACCGTCCCAAATACCATACTGAAAAGCCTGTTTTTGCCATTCGTAAAATTGGCTAACTTGCTGGTTATATACACATATATGAAATCAAGCAGTTATGTAGAGACTGCATATAATATACTTTAAAATACAAGGACTTGTTCTGCTTTCATGCGGGGCAAGTCCTTTTTGCATCTGTAAATATTTTAAACCACATAATATGTTTTATTCATTTTTACCCATGAAAAAGTATCTTAGTTTGAGGAAAGTGGCAACAATAGTAGCCTGCCTAGTAGTAACAACAATTTTTTCGAGTTGCGAAAATGATGATTCCTCGCTGGGGGCAATACTTGGCGAAATATTAGATTTCACAATCACTTATCAGAAATAGTAAAAAAAGGAAAAAACTAAGACAATCAAAATGGAACGATTAAAAATAATCATAATGAGCCTGCTTGCAGGAACGCTTCTGTTTTCGTCGTGCGAGTACAAACTGCAAGATGCGTATAGCGACCTCCCCGAAGGCAGGCAAAGGGATTCATTGAAGTATCTGCACTATAATTCGATGACCTACGGAACGGTGCTGCACGTGCATTCCGACACGCTGACACTCCTTGCCGAGCCGACACTGAAAGCATTGAAGGGCAAATCGGAGGAGGAAGTGCTGAATGTACTGAAAGTAAAGGGTGAACCCGTAGAAAATGGAACAACGCTGATAGTGACTGACTTCACGAAGATGCCAGTAAATATCAAAACTACCGCACTCACGGGCGAAACCAAAACCACAGCCATGGATATTACTTTCGCAAAAGTGAGTTACGAAGGCGGCGAGGGCTGGCAACTACCTTCGGTCATCAAGGACAGCACCGCTCCCGACAACTTTACACGCTTCCTGCCGCAGGGCGCAAGCAAAAAAGTGAAGTGGTGGATGCTGGGTATTTCCCTGCTTGCTGCCGCAGCTTATGTCATCATCAAAAAGAAAAGCAAAGACGAAAAAATAGCGGTGTCGATGTTTGCACCCATACTGTTCTACATCATGATGGTTTTGATTGCTATTGCGTGGGTTACATTGCAGTGGACAGAGGGCGCATCGTGGGATTTCCTGATGCGTCATTTCTGGTCGTGGTCGATGCATCCATTCTTCGCGAAGGTATTTGTGGTGATGTCGGTGGCGTTTGTTCCCTTAACCCTCTTCACCCTGTACGAGATATGGCTTAACACTCGCCCGTCGGTTGGCAAAGCACTGTTTCACGTAGCGGGTGTGGTAGTTACTTCCGTGGCACTCTGGGCAGCAGTGATGATTACCTTCGTACTGTTTATGGTGATTGTGATGGCAGTCTTTGCAGGCGCGGCAGTTGCCGCACAGGGCGCATCGGGCGGCAACACCTGCCCGCGCTGCGGGCACACATGGGTAAAGGGTCATGGGTATAAATGCCCGAATTGTGGAATGGTGTAATAGCGTTCGTGCCGCTCTAATAAAGATCAAGAATAAGTTTCACAATTTAAAATAAAAGTTTTAGTATCAGAGGTCGCGGCTTCAAAATCTAACCGCTTCCCTGTAAATGAGCGAAGCCCGCAACCGTCATCATCGACGGTGCGGGCTTCATTCAATACAAAAGCGTTTAGGAAAAGAAAAATTATACAGATTTAATCGTTGTCCGGTTCTTCGGGGTCATCCCACCTGTATCTTCGGGATTGTTGCCTTCCGTATCTTCGCCTTTGGCAAAATTTGCATTGATAAAGGCTTCCACGTCGCTTTCTTTGTAAAATGTCTTATGATAAACTATTTTGCATCCACCCTTTCAAGTCGTCGTTCATGCCCATATCTCGTTGAATTTTATTGCTTTGCAAAGGTCAGGTATTTATAAATCCCGTTTCAAATACACCATATCAATCATTTGAACACCATTCTCAACAATCGGTTGTTCGTAGTGATCCGTAAAAAAGTTTTCGACACGGTGGGATAGCATAAACCCACACTTTTGGTAAAAGGTAACACCAGATCCACCCGTGCCGACATAGATGGTTTTGAACCTGCCTTGATAATGTTGGGCTACAAACTCGATCATCCACCGTCCGATGCCTTGCTGTTGTCTTTCCGGCAAAACGGCCATGTTCTTAAGCTCGCAATCCGTACCGGAAAGCGGAAACATCACTATCACGCCTACCGTTATACCCGCTTCTTCGAAAGCGAACATTTCTCCCTTTTTCAGGTATTTTTCGATCATAGTTTCAGACGGATCGGCATCCAGCAAAAACGGATAGTATTTTCTCTTTTCTGTAATTTTCTGTATCGGATGAACTGTATATTTCATGGAATCTGGATTTACTTGTGCATTATAATATTTCAGAAAATCTTTATGGCCTACTTTCCCCAGCAAATGCTGGTTAGCGATCAGGTCTTGCCCATATTTCAACCAAGTTTGGGCAAAACGTTTGAACCGGCTACAGGGAAAAATCTTGCATTGGTAGCAGTTGGCAATATTTCGGCCCTTGCAACACAAGTGAAAGCTTTTGCAATTCTCGCACCGCTGCAAATTCACACCGGCTCCGGGACAAGGTTTCTGAATTTTTGTGTAAACCGGGCATCCGCCGCAGAATACACCACATGCCGGAATCCTTCCTTCATAATATTTCAATGCTTGATTCATTTTTTGATGGCCGTGATTGAAAACCCAACTGCGTCCAAAGCTACAATTTTAACAAATATCATTCATTGGGAGGCACGTCGTTTATATGATCTTTCGCACTTTAGCTGAGAGCCAAGGTACTATCCCGGTAAATAAAACGACCAATAACCAAGTGTTTCCCGTGGTGATATCGTACGCTTGGATCAATTCCGAAAAAGTATCTCCCATGATTAGCCCCAAGCCAAACTCAAATAAGATGGTGAGAACCATCCACAGCAAGCCTATTTGCACATACGTTTTGGATGTTCCTTTGCCAATCAGGGGAATGAAGAAGTAACAGAGAAGAAAAATAAAAAAGCTAAGCAAAATCCCGCTTAGCGGTAACCCATATTTTGCTCCGATCAACGGATTGATTACCCCTTCGCGCAATGCGCCATTCAAAAAGGCAAGGGGAATGAGCGCCAACCAAATTAAAAGTGATTTTTTAACCATATTTTTTCTCAAATTTCATGACTATTTCCGGTTGCCCAGTTTGTTCTTCTATTCTTTCGTGTATTTCGCGGAATCCCTGTTTCCTGTAAAAAGCAACAGAACGTTCGTTTGCCTTGTAAACGGACAACTCCAAGGTGTTATGCTGTTGCTTGGCAAAGTCGATCAACTGTTTTCCAATGCCTTTTCCCTGCGATCCGGGTGATACGAAAATGGCAGCGATATAATGATCCGTCATAGAAATAAATCCAAGGATTTGCCCCAAATTCTCGTAAACATGCGTGATGGCAGAGGGCAAATAGATATTCCGCATATCATCCGCTTTGCTTTGCCAATAGCTTGCATCTATAAAATCATGGGCCATGACGGACGCATCTAGCCAGATATTGATCACCGCATCGGTATCTGCCGCGTCCATGAGGCGTATCATCGAACGATTCGATATGCTTTGCGGTATTTTCATTTAATTTTTCCGGGCGAACCGCCAGACCACATGATCTGCATCTGACAATACCAATGAATCGGCATTTAGTTTGACTATTTGCAGGGTGTCAATACCTTCCAATGTTTGCTTGTTCCCAATACTTTTGGAAGTAAGCAGCAATTGATCGCCTGTGAGCACCCATTTTTCGAAAATCAAAGTAGCCATACCAACCGAAGAAGCCGTTCCGTCAGCTTTCAGGATTACACCTTGTTCCTGCGACGGGTTGATCGGATTGGGTTCTACCCATGTGCCCTGTATGTAAAAGTAAGGCGAATGAGCAATAACCGTTAATTCTTCGGCCTTAATGATTTCGTTTTCGCCCATCTTTTCCTTGACAAAAGTTATTTTCACCGAATCGTTGATTAACACACCCGGTACTTTGATACGATCGGCATCCATGGTGCTGATATTCATTGTATCTCCGGCGTTGGTGACCAACATGATATTGTTCATGGTGGCGTCTGCCACATAACCGGTTACGGTTTCTTGTTTGGGCGCGGATTGCTTACAGGAAAAGATGCCAAATACCATCCATAAAATCAATAAACCATATATAATATTTTTCCTTTTCATTTCTATTTATTTTGATAAAACCATTTAATCAACTGGCAGATATGCTTTTTTGTTTCGAAGACTTTTACTGTCTGGGATTGAATTTTTATCTGTTGATAATCCTATTTTGAAATCGGAAGATATGATGGCGGAAGTTTCGCACAAATTGACAATCTAGCATATGCTTCAAAATTCTAATGATCTTACAAAAATACGGATTAAAAATGATCCGCTCAAGTTGTAAATCAGGAGATATTTCAAATGAGCAAGATAGGAAAAGAAAACTTCACGAAGCACCTATATCTTTGTATCACGGAACAAGCATGAAACTTTGGTTGTCCCTAAAGTATCGTGTGCATTTCACCGGAATAAAGACACAAATATCGTATGAAAACAAAGGCATCGACAAAAGAGGATTATTTGAGGCGGATACACGCGGTGATTGAGTATATCAATAATCATCTGGACGAAGAAATGGATTTGAAGAGATTGGCTGAGATATCTCATTTTTCTGAATTTCATTTTCACCGGATTTTCAAAGCTTTCCGGCACGAAACGTTGGGAGGGTATATTGTCCGTACCCGTGTGGAAACAGCAGCCACGATGCTTCGCTATTCCGAATTGCCGATTGAAACCATTTCCTACAATGTCGGTTATGAAGTCCCCTCATCGTTTTCAAAGTCGTTCAAGCAATTTTACGGCATATCGCCGACAGAGTACAGAAATAATAAAAATCATATCGTTATGGAAAAGATAGAGCCTAATCCTGATCTAAAACTGAAAGCGCCCAAATTGGTGAATATTGAACCCAAAACCGCCATTTACATACGCTTGACGGACGCATACAGCGAATTCGATTTTCCCGGTACTTTTGCCAAGTTGTGGCGTTTTGTCAAAGAGCAAAAACTGTTTTCGGCAGGTATGGAGCATATCGGGGTTTATTACGATAATCCGAAAGTGACGGATAGCAACCTGTTGCGTTCGGATGTTTGTCTGGTTGTCCACAAACCCGTTCAACCGAAGGGCGAAATCAACGTGAAGGAGATTCCGGGCGGACGATATGCGGTGTTTCTTTATCAGGGCCCGTATGTCAATCTGGGAATCGTTTACGATAAGATTATCTCGGAATGGCTACCGGCAAGCGGATGCGAACTACGTGATGTGCCTATCTTCGAAAAATACGTCAACGACCCTGCAAAAACAGAACCGGAAAAGTTGAAAACAGAAATTTATATACCTATAAAATAAACAGATATGAATTACGATCACGTGGACATGAAAGGATTTTCAATCATAGGCATTGCCGTGAAGACAACAAATCAGAACGGGCAATCGCAAAAAGACATTGCCGGACTTTGGACCCAGTTTATGGGGCAGGGCTTGATGGATCAGATTCCCAACAAGGCAAGCAACGAAATTTATTGCGTATACACCGAGTACGAAAGCGATTTTGCAGGTGCATATACCACCATATTGGGTTGTCAAGTGTCTTCGCTGGATATGATGTCGGAAGGTTTTGTGGGCAAGGAAATTCCAGAAACAACTTATACGCATTGCCAAGCAACCGGCGCATTGGCTGATTGCGTTGTGAAAGCATGGGGCGAAATCTGGCAATCCGGTATTGATAGGCGTTATATCGCTGATTTTGAAGTGTACGGAGAAAAATCACAAAATCCGGCACATGCAGAAGTTGATATTTATCTGTCGTAGATGAAGCCGAGAAGGAAAAATTTTATCCGTCATTGCGAGCGGTAGCGAAGCAATCCCTTTAAATTATCGAGAGATTGCTTCGTCGTATCCTCCTCGCAATGACGCTCTTATTTAATTTTTGGAGTCCTTCAGGCATAATATCCGACCATAATTATTTTTTACCTACAAAATAAAATGATCCATGAAATAAGTCACATGATTTTAAAAACACTATTTTCTCGAGATTCGAAGAAGGTTAATGGTTTTTAAAAATATATGATACAAGCTGTTGATTTACATCCTATCTTTGCAATCAACTTGGCCGTCCATCAAACGCCAATAACCATGTCATCATTGATAAAATAGTAATTTAATCAACCATTCTTTAATTAATCACCATCTATCAAATGAAAATCAAACTTTGTGTTATTATTTGCGCGTTTTCTCTGCTCAACTGTTCATCTAAAGATTCATCGGAAGTCACTATCAGCACCGAATACGGCGATATCGTGATTAAATTATATGACAAAACACCGGAACATCGTGCCAATTTCATCAAGTTGGTGAAGGATGGATATTATGACGGTACGCTCTTTCACAGAGTGATCAAGGATTTTATGATTCAAGGCGGTGATCCCGACTCAAAAAAGGCACAACCGGGGGCTGCATTAGGTACGGGTGGCCCCGGCTATACTGTTCCGGCAGAATTTGTTCCCGAATATATCCATAAAAAAGGCGCTTTGGCGGCAGCACGCCAAGGGGATGACATCAATCCGGAAAAAAGGTCTTCCGGATCGCAATTCTATCTGGTACAAGGTAAAACGTATACCGACGAAGAATTAAATCAAATGGAAATAGCGATTGCTCAGAATAATGCCATGCAAAAATATGCCGAATTCATCCAAGAGGAGGAAAAAGCTATGAAAGATGCCGGCAAAGAAGTCGACCCATATGAGGCACAGATGAAAGCACAGGCAAAAACCTCAGAATATTATCAAAGTCATCCATACAAAATGGATGCAAACGCTCGGCAAACATATAAAACCATTGGTGGAACACCCTTTTTGGACGGTTCTTATACGGTTTTTGGTGAAGTAGTAAAAGGCTTGGAAGTAATTGATGTTATAGCCAAAGTACAAACCGATGGCCGCGACCGGCCGATGAAAGATATTAAAATTACGATCAAATAATTTTCTAACCACTAAGTTCACAAAGATAAAAAACAGGGTGATTGATTTCAAAAACCTTGTGCCCTTTGTGGTAAATGATTTTGCACAGCTTTGTTTTCCCTGACAACAGTTATTAAACCTTGTCAAGGGGCAAAAGGTAAATCAATCTTAATGACCTACAGGTATTTCATCATATTGGCTTATAAAGGCACTCCGTTTTGCGGATGGCAAACACAACCCAATGGTATTTCCGTACAGGAAACATTAGAGGATGCATTAAGCCTGTTGCTTCAAGAAAAAATTCGCCTTGCCGGTGCAGGACGCACCGATACCGGAGTACATGCTTCTTTTTATGCAGCTCATTTCGATTCAGAAAAAGAGAATTTGCATGTGGACAAAACATTGATTTACAAAATCAATCAACTTATCCCTAAAGAAATAGCCATATACCGGATAGTACCTGTTGCGCCGGATGCCAATGCCCGGTTCGATGCTACATCGAGAACTTATCATTACCGGATATCCACCAGAAAAAATCCTTTTACTATCGATTTAGCTTATCATTTTTACAGGCCACTCGACTTGGAAAAGATGAACGAAGCAGCTGCCATATTTTTAATGTACGAAGATTTTACAAGTTTCAGCAAGCTACACGGCAACGCAAAAACAAATATATGCCATGTTTCGGAAGCATATTGGATAAAAGACGACCAAAACAGGGAAATCTGTTTTGTGATCACAGCTAACCGGTTTTTACGCAACATGGTGCGGGCTATTGTCGGCACATTGATGGAAGTCGGATTAGGAAAAATCGCACCTGAAGAAATACACCGCATCATCCAAACAAAAGATCGTGGAGCCGCCGGAACATCAGTCCCTCCGCAAGGGTTGTATTTAAGTGATATTCGATACCCATATTCCATTGAGTAATGAATAATGAATATTGAATAATGCGAATCAAGGGTTAAAAATATTTTTTAATATCTTGGGCTAAAGCCCTATAAATAGATTTCCTTTTTGTCCGTCAGCTAACCCGCCTGACCGGACGGGCAGGAGTTGACGGCAATAATTTAAAATGACATCACTGATCATTGCCGTTGGCTAAAGCCAACGGATTACAAATGGCAATTAACCAGGGGCTTTAGCCCAAATCTGACTCTTGATTCGCATGAATAACGAATATCAAATTTAAAGTGAAACGGAACAAGGCATGAAATACAAATTTTCAATTTTCCACTTTCAATTTTCCATTTATCATTAACCATTAGTTTTGTCCGATGAACCCTTTGCCATTGATTTGCGTTTGCTATTTATAAATGGTTTTATTGAATGATGCGTTTGTAGCATGACCCAAGTGCAGATTGTTAACATATTCCGGATATTTCTTTTCGTAAGTTTGGCAGGAATCATTTCCTCCTGCTCTAATACCCGTTTTCTGACAGAAGATCAGGTATTATACAAAGGAGCCAAAATAAAAGTCAGAACAGACAAAGGAACCAGAAGCACTGCCACCCAAAGGCATGCGGTCAATCAATCACTAGCTATCAAGCCCACTAATTCTGTACGAGCATGGGTGTACAATAAATGGAAACCAACCAAAGACAAAGGATTCAAACATTTTGTACACCAAAAATTCGGTGAAAAACCCATCTTAATCTCCGATTTGCAACTCGATTTAAGGGTCAAAGCCGTGGAAGTATCTTTGGATGAAGTCGGCAGCTTTGATGCAACGGCAAACTATGTTGTGATACCCAACAAAAAAAATCCGCGTAAAGCAAAAGTAACATATGATGTTCAACTCAAAACACCTTACAAGTACAGAAATCTTATTTATCCCAGACCAAACAATACGGTAGACAGCTTGATTGGAGTATCTCAAAAGTCCAGCAAACTCTTTACGGGAGAAATATACAATTTGGATGACTTGAAAAACGAACGTGCCCGTATATCCGATAATTTGCGCAACGCCGGATTCTATTATTTCAAACCGGAATATATCGACATTGTGGCCGATACCATTGGGTTGAAACATCAAGTAGATATCACGTTCGGGCTAAAAGCCAACACAATCGAAAAAGCGCTGAATATATGGAAAATCGAAAACATAGACCTCCATTTGGGTAGCCAATCCGCCCAACCGGCCGACTCGGTCAGGTATAAAGACATAACCATATACGACCCGCAAGCATGGGTAAAACCCAAACGCCTGTACGAAAATATCCTTTTCAAGGAAGGAAACCGGTATTCATCCGTAGCACAAAGCCGGTCGATTGCCAACATGAACGCATTGGGCGTATTCAGTTATGTGAATCTCAGGTTTCAGGAAACCGATAGCCTCCGGCATTTATTTGATTTGAAAATGCAAGGCGCTTATGTAAAACCCATTTCTGCCGAATTGGAATTGGATGGCGCTTGGGAAACCAGCGGATTGACAGGCCCCGAAGCAGTGGCTTCCATTAAGCATAACAATGTGTTCCACGGTGGAGAAAAATTTGCCGTACAACTCACCGGTTCATACCAATGGCAAGTGATGGGCAATATAGATCAAGGATTAAATTCCTATGAGGCAGGAGTTAATCTATCTCTTTCTTTTCCGCGCATTTTTGCATTTGGTATCAATACCAACCCCAGCGGAAAGAAATGGTATGCCTCGAGGACGACCATACAAACCGGAATAGACCTATTGAACCGCCCCAAATATTTTCAAATGGTTTCTTTCAACACCGAATTGAAATACAGTTGGCAAACATCCCGTACCGTCAACCATAGTTTTAGCCCGTTAAAAGTGACATTTACCAGCTTGCTTCATACCACAGCAGCATTTGATTCGGCAGCGTTCAGCAATCCGGCCGTAGCGCTCAGTTTTCACGACCAATGTATTCCAGCCATTGTATACCAATTTACCTTCGACAAAACCTACCCGCCTCTGGGCAAACACCGGCTTTTCTGGCAAGGAACCGTCACATCGGCAGGCAACTTGCTGTATTTAATGAAACATGCCTTTTTCAAAGATTCATTGGCACAACGCGAATTATTTAAGAAACCGTATTCGCAATTTATGAAATTCACCTCCGATTTGCGGTATTTCTATTCGTTTAAAGACCGGAAACAAATTGCCGCACGGTTGTATGGCGGATTCGCCATTCCGTACGGCAACTCGGTTGTGACGCCCTACACCGAACAGTTCTATTCGGGAGGCGCCAACAGCCTGCGGGCTTTCTCCGTTCGTGAAATCGGGCCGGGCACATTCCACCCCAGCGACGACGATACCTATTCCTATTGGGACCAAACAGGAGATATCAAACTGGAAGGCAACATCGAATACCGTTTTCCTATGGGACGTAACTTATATGGCGCCCTGTTTATCGATATCGGAAACATCTGGCTATACAAAGACGACCCCAAACGCCCCGGCGGACAATTCCGCTGGAACAGCTTTTACAAGCAACTGGCGCTTGGCTCCGGCTTCGGTTTCCGCTACGACCTCGACTTCCTGATTTTAAGAGCCGACATAGGCGTACCCATACATACCCCTTACCAACAACAAGAAACAACTAAATACTACAATACGCCTAACTTTTGGAAAGGATTGACCTTGTATATTGCGATTGGGTATCCGTTTTGATAAATTCTTTTGACTTTTTATCATCGTCCATTTCACATAAATTGAAGCAAGAATCATTTTACAAAATATCCAATAATTCAAATCATTTATTCATCGTGGTAATCGCGCAGGATTAAATATTTTCTGAGGCAAACTTCTTCCCCATGCCTCTGCGTCCCAATAAAATTGATGTAATGTACGTGCCATCTTATCTAGATAAAAAATAGCTGGACCTGATAAACTACCTGCTGGGCCAAGTGCCGCTGTGGCAGCATATGGTGCCGCTGTTTTACCTATTTCATATCCCAATTCGGTTCCCGACATCGTCCCATTTTTATAGCCCACATAATCGGCAGATACAGTTGTTACATCCAAAGCTACACCAAATATTCCCAATGACTTTGACGTTACTTTAGCATGTTTCCATCCACTGTTTTCAATACCTAAGGACACAATAGAATTGATATCACTTCCAAATGATGCTGCAGACGAAACAACAGTGGCTCGATCGGCAAGTGACATCCCTGATCTTTTAGCTGTAACTACTATCCCATCTATAGTACCACAATACTCGCCATCTATTAAACGCGGAGGATCACCAGCAAATAATCTATAAGGGTTTTTCCTCACATCACGTGCGAGTTGTCTGGCTCCACGCTTGATAGCAACCTCAAGTCGAGGATTAAAAATTGCTTCCATTATTCCACCAGTTATTCCGCCAATTACAGCACCTGTCCATGCACTGATGGTTGCATTAGCCAGTACATTATCAAAATTGCCACCGATCATAGCCATACCGGCTCCATTAATGGCTCCTGCCATCATACCAGAAAGCATGCCTGCATTAAATCCGGCAGCAAATCCTCCATATCCAGCCGCAACACCCGCTGTAACACCCGCCGAATATATCGATGCTCCACACAATCCGGCAAGCCCTCCAACAACAGAGCCACCGATCATGTACTTAAACATATCCCAACCTGTTGCTCCACGTGCTTCTGCAATTTTATAACCGGATACCGTTCCGACAATCGAACCGACTATGGCTCCTATCAACAAATGTATCCATTCCCCATCTGGATCGGTAAATACCAACGGGTTGTTCCAACAGTATGCATACCGGTTAAAGCTTTGTGAATATAACGGATTCTGTATATATGGGTCGGGGCTTAAGAATCTGCCTAATAACGGATCATACATCCGGCCATTCATATTCACCAACGTAATTTCATCCAAATGTTCGTGTCCGGTATATCCCCTATCAAATATCAAAGAGCCTGCTACAAGCGTACGTTTACCCCAAGCATCGAAGTCACAATGTTGCACCACATAGCCTTCTGCATCGGTAATTATTGCCAAACTACCCAAATGGTCGGGGTGCACGTAATAAAATTTGTCCTGTTGCCCGCTTTGCTTGACCAAAATAGCACAAAGCCCTTCGCCTCCGGAAATATAATACAATTCCTTGGTTACCCCACCTTGCGTGATCCGCTCGTAATTAGTTGCAAAAATAACTGTTTTGGTGATATTTCCATTGGTTTTCAGTTCACTTTTCACCCGTTCTTGGTCAGGGCCATAGTCAAAGGTTAATGCATAAGCATTGCCGCCCACTGTATCGGTCACTTGGCTCACCTTGTGAAACCAGGTGTAATCAATAAGTTGTTTGTTCGAAGAAATTAACCCGGCAGTATTATCCACACCGGTCACGGCGTGAGGGCCGGCATTGACTCCGCTATATTGGTACGCCCCAATTCCTGTTTTGGATTGAATATTGCCGTTGGGTTGGTAGCCAATTGTCATGGCATTGGCTCCTCCGCTTACGGTTGTTAAACGATACAAGGCATCATACCCAAATGTTTCGGTTTGTTGGCGTACCCGGTCTTCCCGTGAGGTAAGCGTTCCATTATTCACATTAAAGACATACACAAAATTCCGGATATCAATACTGGTTCCGATTACCTTACTCTTTAATCCGGTAAGCAATCCATTGTTATCATAAGTAGTCCGGGTTTCCATAACATCCCCATGTAACCGGGAAACAACTTCCGTAGCCAATACACTATGCCGGCGCCACACCGTTTGCGAACCCACTTTTACCTCGCTTACATACCCATTATCATAAGTACGTGTCTCGGTCACCCCGCCCGGATGAATCACTGTAGCTATATTCCCGGTTGCATCGTATGCATATTGTGTCACCAAATCACCCGTTCCTTGTATGTGCCGGGTTTCTTTCACCGGCCGGCTATACCTGTCATATTCATAAGCAATATAATGATTCGTACTCTGGTCTTCTACCCGTGCCAACTGCCCTTTCCCATTACCTGTAAGCACGTAGCTATATTGCATGATCACATTGCCCGCCGTCAATTGATAGGTACGTCCCCATGCGTCATAAATCATACTCTGAATATGGCCATCAGCATCGATTTGTCCGATCAGTCGTCCCAAAGCATTATATGTGTATTGCATGGTCCCGGCATTGGGGTCTACCAATTTAGTCTGATAGCCAGCTGCATTGTACTCCATATTGTATACAGCCCCTGCAGCATTGATTTGCTTGGGATTACCCGAAGAAAAATAAGTATAAGTCACCGTATTTCCAGAAGGATCAGTAACTTCTACGACATTTCCCCATGCATCGTAACGCTTGGTAGAAACCTTGCCATCTTGGGTAGTAGTCATCTGTCGGTTGGCATAAGCATAAGTCTTGGTACCGTTCGGGCTTGTTTCTTGAAGTACCCGCCCGGCATGGTCATAACTGTATGTATTCGTAAAACTTAATGACCCTTTGGTAGATACCGTTGTGGTTACTTGTCCTTTGGCATCATATGTATTTTCTGTTTTTACTGATAAGGTGTTCTCAACTGTCTCTTTTGACAATTCGCGCCCTGTACGATCATACTTTACAGTCACCGCAGACTGTCCTGTTGCTGAGGAAACAGTTTGAATCCCATTATCTGTCCATGTAGTGGATACCGATTCACTTCGCCCGTCGGGGTAAATGGTTCCGATATGTTGCCCCCATGTATTATATGTATAGGCAGTAGTCAAACCGGCATCATCCGTTTGGCTAATCAAATTACCCACTGCATCATAATTGGATTGCTCACTAAAGCTTTCACTTCCAGCTGTGACAGTACGTGTTTTGACAAATCTTTTTGTATCATCATATGTCAGAACCTCTGTTGCCGTAACCGGATTGGTGTATGTCCCCATATGATTTCCAAAAGCATCGTATCCGGAATAATAAGTCGTAACGGCTAAAGGGGTATCCGCATTTTCTGTCACCTGTTTTGGATGTCCTTTATTAGCATCGTAAGCAGCACGGGTTTTAGTAAAAAAAGCATTTTCATCGTCGGGATGCTTTTGCCTAACACTAATTAACAGGGGTTTTGCTCCTATGCCCGTATTGATATAATTGCTATATTCAGTTGTTTTGGTAAATCCTCCCCCGTAATCGACTTGTTCTTTTTCAAGATTACCATTTTCCATATTGAAAGTATAGGTAGTTGTAACCATATTACCATCAATAT
>JAVBPN010000391.1:0-5800 GCA_031549585.1 Bacteroidales bacterium | reverse complement strand
GTACAATCCAAAAGTCAATCAACCCGACGATACAAAGGGCAGGCAAATTTGACAAGAACTGAAGCATCATGCTTTTCCAGCCTTCCCCCGTCAGTGAGACATACATGTATTGGAACGCCAGCGAAAAAACCGCGATAATCAGTATAAATAAAAGGATATGTTTCCTGCGAACCATTCTCAATTTTCAATTCTTAATTCTTAACTCTTCATTCTTAATTCCCTCCATCTACCCATTTCAAAAAATCGCCCACCCTGACGCGGCTTACCAGCACATCCTGCGGACAGGCGGGTTGGAACGTCAATTTCAGGCGGCTGTTGAAATACTTGGATATTTGTTTTATCGATTTGATGTTGGCGATACAGTTGCGGGAAACACGGAAAAATTGTTTTTCATCCAATTGATTTTCCAAACGGTCGAGCGAATAATCCAAGATGTAAGCCTTATCGGAAAAAGTGTGCAGGAATACGACCTTTTCGTCGGCACAGAAAAACGCTATTTCGGCTGTGTCGATATGCCTGTACGTATCGCCTATCTGAACGAGGAAACGGTTTTTCTTACGGTTGCCCATCATCAGTTCTTCCAGCTTCCTGTAATCAAAGGCAGGGATCGGTTTAAGGTGAAGTTGTTCGAATTTTTCCAGTGCGTGCCGCAAGTCAGCTTCATCAATCGGCTTCAACAGATAGTCGATGCTGTTAACCTTGAACGCACGGATAGCATGCTCATCGTATGCCGTAGTAAAGATCACAGGAACCTTCACTTCGGTTTGCTCAAAAATTTCGAACGAATTCCCGTCGGCTAATCGAATATCCAACAGCAATAAATCAACAGTGTTCGATTTCAGGAACGCTACCGTTTGCCCTACTGTTTCCGTATGGCCTGCTAATTCGTAATCAGGGCGCAACCGGCACATCATCCGCTTGAGCTCTTCGTAAGCGAAACGCTCGTCTTCTACGATCAGGTACTTCATCATGAAAATGCTTTTCAATGGTTATGCCTCAAAAATATACAAAATCATTGGTTTGTCGCTCAATTTTCCGACGAAGTGCAGAATCGGCAGGATGAAATTCATCATTCGGGTATTGTAATCTTGTAAAGAAAGTGATTCATCAGAACCTTTTACCGACAAGCAATAGTTGAGAAACTCTTCGAAATTCATTTTAAATCAACCTTTTACTCATTTTGTAATTTATCAGGCACAATTTATTGGCTTTCCTTTTTTGTTCTTCATCTACTACGAAACCTTGTTTTTCAAAGAATGGCCGTGCAGTGATACTAATTTCCGACGTTATTTTCTCAGTCCCTTTTTCTTTGGCATATTTTTCAAGTGTTTGATAAAGCAATGTAGCGATTCCCTGATGCTGAAAATCTTTATGCACAAACAAAGTATGCATATAGCCCCCATCGTTTATAGAAGCAAAACCTACCATTTTTCCTTTATCATTTTCGGCTATCATGTAATGCTGTTCAGCAAATGATTCATGTAAATGTGCCAGATCATCGCCGCACGAAGCCCAATCTTCGACTTCTTCTACGGAATAATCTTTACGGTTGACGGTTAAAACAGTACTTTGATATAGTTGCTTTAATTCAGGAATATCGGAAATGGTAGCATTACGAATATGGAACCTGACACTATTTCCGGCAATGATACAAAACAAAGTTTCTTTTTGTATCTCAATAACCTGATTGATTTTCAAGCCGCTTTTTTCGATCATTTCTATAATTTCGTCAAGGGAATACTTGGAATATTCGTATTGAGCATGATGCATTTTATCCAATATTTCTTTGGTATAGAATACATTAATAAATATCCCGTTTGGCTTTAAAGTACGTTTTGACTCATCAGGACAACGGGTAAAATACCCGGTTACTTATCTAAATAGTGAAATCTTGCGGCATGGATGAGTACCATCCTTTCAATCTCGTCAACCTCAAAGATCATTACATCCTTCTTACTGATATGGCGTGACCATCGTCCTGCATAGTTGCCAATCAGGGCGTGAGGGTCACCGATACCCACATACGGGGTTGTTTTAAGTTCCTCCAAAATGCGTTTGATTCGTTTGATGGTTGCCTGGTTCCCTGCCTTTTCGTGAACATATAAATCCTTTAAGGCTACATCTGTAAAAGTCAGTGTGTAACCTGTTTCTCGAACTTCTGCCTGGCTATCTTCCATACATCCTCATCATTTTTTACAGTTGTCACCCTTCCGGCCTTTATATCTGCATCAGCATCCTTCATGTGCTCCACCCAAACAGGGTTATAATCCACATGCTCCTGTTCGCTAACTGCTGTAATGGCAAAAAGATCCTCTCCCTGTTTTAAGAACACCTGAATGTTACGTCTGACTAAATCAAGGTACTTCCTTTGATTTACCCTGAACTCGTTTGCGCTTGCTACTACCATAATATTAAAATTAAAAATCCAATACGAAAATCACATGAAATACATTACAAAAATCGTTCCTTTTTATGACTTTTCAAAATATGATACATTGATACTCAGTGAAGGGACTTTTACAACCTTATCCTATTGAAACTTCAAGTTTAATCAAAATAAAACTCATTTCCGAAACTCTTTCATCCCAAGAATTAGTGCTAAGCTATCATCCGTTTTTTCTTATTCCCCTCATTTTCCTTCGTTTTTCGTCCTGCTTCTCCATGTCCCATCGGTCTACCCACACGTTTACGGCTGCCATAAGAATAGGGTAGCCTATAAACATCCATGCGGCAACTTCAGGAAAAAAGAATGCACCCACAATAATCAATACAATCCCTGCAAATATCATGATTACTGCGAGGTAAGACGAGCTGCGACGCATCTTCATAACCTTCTTGGCCTCGCTGTTAAATAAAGGCACTGCGCCGGAGAACAAGAACGAAGCGGCAAGGGTTGCAAGCAGAAAAACTATACCGTAGCCGGCCACGGGAATGGTGGCTTCGGGGTGTTGAGCTATCCATTTGGTAAAAATCGGGATAATAGCCAATACGAATAAGAACAGCAAGTTGCGCCAAATAAATTTTTCGTTTATTTTTTCCACATATTCAAACAAACGCCTATGGTTGTTCCAAAACATGCCCACAACCATAAAACTTGCAAAGAATATGAAAATATCTTTCAAAAGGCTTTTTATATCGCTCCAACCAACTCCTTCGGGCACTTGAATGCCCAACACCATAATGGTAATTATGATGGCTATAACGCCATCGCTAAGTGCTTCCAGGCGTTGTTTCGATACTGTCACGGTTCAGGTATTAATATTAAAACTCCAAGCGGTCATGAACTGTCACTACAGCATGACAAGCAACTATCAGGTGTTATATTTCGTTATTCTATTCCTTTTAGAAACACCTTGAACTCGCAATTTGTTGCGGTTATATTATAAATGCAGAAAGGAGTAGAACATAGCTACTCTTCTATCTCGTCATACAAGTCATAAGTTTGATTTGTAAAACTACACCTGCCTTCCATATCTCTGTGTTTCTTCTTTTGAGCCGTTCAGAGAAACAAAATGGCCCGTAAGATAAAGTAAATACAAATGTTTTCCTGTACCTTTGTACTTGTATTCAAACAAATCAGTATGGAGAATTCTCAAACCGAATCACAAACCTTTAGTTATTCCGACATTTTTTTCAGTTGCTATTCCAAAGACGAACGGCAACATACGGAAATGATAAAGGAACACATGCTTATTTATGTCTATTCGGGCGAAATTGTGCTGACGGAGGGCAAAAAGAAAACAGAGATACAGAAAGGCGAATGTGTTTTTCTCAGGCGTGATAACCGCGTTAATATGACCAAGCAGTCTAAAAACGGCGAGCGGTTCAATGCTATTTTTATGATGTTCAAACGGAGTTTTTTACGTGAGTTCTACCAAACCGTAGATAAAAAACAGTTGCCTTTGGAAGCGGAAAAATATAAGCCAAGCGTCATAAAACTACCGCAAACACCTCATATCACAAGTCTGTTCCACTCTATGACTCCATATTTTGACTCATCCATAAAGCCTACCGAAGAATTGATGAACCTCAAATTATCCGAAGGAGTTTATTCGCTTCTGAATATCAGCGAGAAATTTTATCCTGGTCTTTTCGATTTTACCGAACCGTGGAAAATCGATATCTTCGATTTTATGGATAAAAACTATATGTATGACCTTTCGATAGAAGATATTGCGCATTACACAGGACGAAGCCTTACTACTTTCAAACGCGATTTCAAAAAAATAAGTAATCTTCCGCCCGAAAAATGGCTGATAAGCAAACGACTGAAAATTGCGTATGATAAAATCCGGAACGAAAACAGGAAAGTGTCGGATATTTATTTGGAAATCGGCTATAAAAGTCTTTACCACTTTTACACAGCGTTCAAAAAAGAATATGGGTTTGCACCAACAAAGATGAACTGAAATCGGCCTTTTCAATAAAGTTTTTCGGGCCGCAGGCGAAACCACCGCTTGCGGCTCTCTTTTTACCTTTGCACCGGAGTTTAATAGTAATAAGTATAAATCAAATGAAAAACTTTAAATTGATGATGGCAGCAATAGCAATTTCAGCGTCAGCTCACAACGGGCTCAACGCACAAGGTACACCGCAAAAGGTATCTTTTAAAAATATGATAGGCATCAACGTCGTAGGTAATATTTATTATCCTGTTGGCTTTGATAAAACGAAAACGTATGCAGCCGTTATAGCCGTTCCACCCGCAGGTGGTGCTAAAGAACAGACAGCCGGACTTTATGCAAGGAAACTGGCAGAAAACGGCTTCGTAACCATTTCCATAGATGCCTCTTATCAGGGCGAAAGCGGAGGCGAACCCCGATATAAGGAAGACCCGTCAGCACGTATAGAAGACATCCGAAGTGCAGTCGATTACCTGACTACCCTTCCGTATGTAGATGAAAACCGCATTGGGGTATTGGGTATCTGTGCCGGTGGCGGTTATGCCGTCAGTGCAGCAATGACAGAACGCCGCATCAAAGCTGTGGCGACATCAGTGCCCGTTAATGGTGGCAGGGAAAACAGAGCCGCCGGAAGTGAGGCAACAATAGCAACCCTTGAAATGATAGCCGCACAACGCACCGCCGAAGCACGTGGAGCAGAACCGATGATAGTGTCTTGGATGCCCGACGAATATAAAGATGTCGATGACATTGACCTGCGCGAAGGCTATGACTATTACCGTACGCCGCGGAATGGCTATCCCGGTTGGGAAAACAAAATGCGATTTATAAGCATGGACGCTGTAATGGCATTCGACGCCTCTTATCTGGTTGAAATGCTGCTTACCCAACCCTTGCAAATAATTGTCGGAAGTAAGCAAGGCGCTTTCGGCTCTAACAAGGATGGGCATGAGTTGTACCAGCGGGCGGCATCAACCCAAAAAGATTTACTGGTAATGGAAGGAGCCTCTCATTTCGATTTGTATGATAATCCTGAATACGTGGATAAAGCTGTAGAGAAATTCACTAATTTTTATTGCAATTATTTGAAATAAGCACTTACACAGGCCTCCCATACTTTCGTTTTTTCTTCTTTTTGTGCTGCTTGGTTGTTGTATTGTTTGATGATGATTGAAATGTGAAAACAATAAGACAAAAACGCCCCGAAATTATGTTTCCGGGGCGTGGCAGCTTGTGGCGCTATCTAAAGTTTCTCATTAATTCACACTTCGGAACTCGACAGGGGTTTGCCCTGTTTTGCTTTTGAATAGACGGCTGAAATATTGCGGGTATTCAAATCCGAGTGAAAAAGCGATTTCATTGACTGAAAGTGTGGTTGTCAATAACAGGATTTTTGC
>JAVBPN010000377.1:0-3836 GCA_031549585.1 Bacteroidales bacterium | reverse complement strand
CAATATTGGCATTTCTTTCGAACGGATCAACCAACATAAAGTAGCATTAAAATACTTTATGAAGGTACATGCGATGGATCCGGATAATTATTACGTTTATTACGATCTGGCATATTGTTACGAACGGCTCGACAATTTAGAAAAGAGTGTTGATTTTTATAATAAATATTTAGACGAAGATCCTTTTTCGGAACATGTTTGGTACAATCTGGGCATTGTTTATAATAAAATGGATGAAAATGAAAAAGCGCTCGAAGCATATGATTTTGCCATTGCCATCAACGAAAATTATTCTTCGGCACATTTCAATAAAGCCAATACATTAACACTGTTAGACCGCTATCAGGAAGCAATCGACGCATATTTAACCTTCTTAGAGATCGAACCGGACAGTGCTGCCGCGTATTGTTACGCTGGAGAATGTTACGAACGGCTGAATAACGTTGAATTGGCTTCAGAATATTACCATCGTTCATTAGCACTTGACAGCAAATTTGCTGATGCATGGTTTGGCCTGAGCGTTATGCAATCGCAAGCCGGAAGCCACCAAGAATCTGTCGATAATGTTTTGAAGGCTTTGGAAATTGATAAGGACAATCCTGAATACCTCTTTGTATTAGCCACGGGATATGCCAGCCTTCAATTATTCGATAAGGCAGTTGAAACATTCAAACAATTGGCACATCTCATTGCAACAGATGCCGCGATGTGGGATTGTTTTGCAAAAGTTTATATTGAACAAGAAGATTTTGATGCCGCATCCAATGTCATTGCTGATGGATTGCGCTCTAATCCTGATTCTGCATTGTTGTTGTATCGTATGGCTGCGCTTTGTTTTTTGATAAACGACCGCCAACAAGGAATGGAAATACTCGAAAAAGCGTTATCCATATCGGTAAATGAAATAGATACATTCAATAGCACATTTAAACAGGCTGCAACAGACAAGAAGATACAAAAATTGATAAAAAAATACCAACAAGACACGTAGTTCTATGAATATTCAATTGCCATTTCTTCCTCAACGAACAGAAAAATCAAGAAATACAGGGCTGACCATGATGATGGATAAAGGCCTCAGCATACGGGAAGCCGAGAATTTTATTGAAACGGCTGGATATTATACCGATTTAGTAAAATTGGCATTTGGTACAGGTATATTTTCAAAAAATATTACCGAGAAAATTCAGTTATATCATCATGCCGGAATCCGGACACACTTTGGAGGAACATTATTTGAAGCATTCATTGTACGCGGGCTATTTGACGAATTTCGTAAATTTATCGACCGGTTCCATTTAGAAACGGTGGAAGTATCGGACGGATCAATGGTTATTCCACACGATCAAAAGCTGGAGTATATCAGAATACTGTCACAACAAGTAACGGTATTATCGGAGGTTGGTTCCAAAATGCAAGGAGTAGTGATCCCATCGGATGTTTGGGTCAATTGCATGAAAAAAGAATTGGAAGCCGGAGCATGGAAAGTTATTGCTGAAGCCCGCGAGAGCGGAACAATTGGAATATATCATGCTGATGGATCGGCAGATAAAGAATTAATCATCCAACTTGATACTGAAATAGGACACGATAACATTTTGTGGGAAGCTCCCAATAAAAACCAACAAGTTTGGTTTATTAAGCAATTTGGAGCTAACGTCAATTTAGGAAATATTGCAACCGGAGAAGTTATTGCATTGGAATCATTACGTTTAGGCCTTCGAGGTGATACTTTTTTCACCTTTTTGCCAGATGAGATACAACATTTGAGGCAAATATAACTTCGGGTTTAAACTGAAAAGTCGTTGATGACTTCGAAATTTATAAACTCGAAACTAAAAACATAAATTACATGGAAAAGAAAAGAACCCTTAAAAGTTACTTTTTGTTATACATAAGAGGGGTTGGTATGGGTGCAGCGGATGTGATTCCCGGAGTATCGGGAGGAACCATTGCTTTTATCACCGGAATATATGAAGAATTGCTGGACTCTATCCGTTCTTTTAATCCAAAAAATTTCAAACTAATTTTCTCAGAAGGACTGGGTGCATTCTGGAGGGCAGTCAACGGAAACTTCTTGGTTGCTGTTTTATTAGGTATTGCTACCAGCCTTTTTTCGTTGGCAAAATTGATGGAATATTTGCTTCACAATCATCCAATCTTTGTTTGGTCGTTCTTTTTTGGATTAATTGTAGTTTCTGCCATCAGTGTATTGAGAACCATAGAAAAAACGACCATGCAGGTTTTCATTGCATTTGCTGTCGGAACGGTAGTAGCATACTTGATCACAGTTATTTCGCCGGCTGAAACACCCGATTCTCTTTGGTTTATTTTTTTATGCGGCTCCATTGCTATCTGTGCCATGATACTTCCCGGAATATCGGGTAGTTTTATTTTGTTACTGATGGGCAAATATCAATACATACTTAATGCATTAACCGAACTAAAAATAAGCATATTGGCCACGTTTGTGTGTGGCGCTGTTATCGGATTGCTTGCATTTTCGCATGTCCTCAACTGGCTGCTCAATCGTGTACACGATATCATGATCGCCCTGTTGGCCGGCTTCATGTTTGGCTCTTTAAACAAAGTATGGCCATGGAAAGTAATTGATGCTTCAAACTCTGCAATAGAAACAAATGTTTTACCCGACACTTATGCAGCACAAACGGGATTAGATTCATATTTTGTATGGGCAATCATAATGGCCGTATTGGCCATTACGGTCTACTATTCCATCATGGCGCTTTCAAAGAGAAAAGCTGGATAATTGTTCGGCAAGCATCCTAAAAGCAGCCGTGCTGGCTCGTTGTATATTATTTTCACGATTATTTCCGAATCGAAACATCTCGGTTATTGTTTTTGAGGGTGAAGCCACAGCAACCCATACGGTACCAACCGGTTTTTCGGGTGTGCCTCCTGTAGGCCCAGCAACTCCTGATGTAGCAATTCCAAAATCGGTACCCATTAATCGACATACATTTTCAGCCATTTGAGTTACCACCTCTTTACTAACTGCTCCATGTTGCTCAATATCTGATGCCTTTACCTGAAGCATTTTGATCTTTACATCATTGGAATAAGCAACAATTGAGCCCATATAATAAGCAGAACTTCCTGAAATAGAAGTAAGCAAGCGGGCTATATTTCCACCAGTACAACTTTCGGCAGTGGCCACCATAAGTTTTTTCTCAGTCAGCATTTTAGCTACAAGTTGCTCAGGGCTTTCATCATTCTCACTCAACAAATGCAATCCCAATATAGGTCTTAATTCGCTGACTGCCTGACTTATTTGCTGATCAATTTTATTTCTATCTGTACCATTACCGGTCAGCCGCAAACGGATGATCCCACTTGAAGGTAGGTATGCCAAAGCAATGGATGAAGGCAGATTATCTTCCCATTTTTCAATCATCAATGCCAAAGCCGATTCTGGTATACCGGTTACCAACAATGTTTTATGTTGAATAAACTGGCCATTAAAAAGTTGTTGCAATCGAGGAAGAATCTCATATTGCATCATGGTTTTCATTTCAAACGGCACTCCGGGCATTGAAACATAGAGCACTTGATCTTTTTGAAACCACATCCCGGGAGCTGTACCACAACTATTCCGAATCACGGTAGCATGTTCAAGCACCTCGGCTTGTTTTACATTCAATGGATTCATGGCTATATTGCGTGCAGTCATCATGTCTTCAATATTTCGAAGCGTTTCAGGATCAGATATAAGATGATCCCCCATGTATTCTGCCAATGTTTTCTTGGTAATATCATCCTTGGTTGGCCCCAATCCACCGGTGATCAAAACAAGCTGTACCCTTTGTGATGCTTCT
>JAVBPN010000012.1:0-13271 GCA_031549585.1 Bacteroidales bacterium | reverse complement strand
ATCAAACCGCTCTCTTATCTCTTCAATGGTTGACTTTTGATTCATAATGTTTTTTGAAAGTAATTTTGTGGTGACTGTTTTTAAGCGGAATTGCAAATTCCGCTTAACATTATCTAACGCATTTTACAAATACATAGGGTTCAGCTGAATTTGTAATTCAGCCGAAGTTTATAACTTTTTGAACAGCCTTAGATGTTAAAAAACCTTCTGATACATTTCAATAATTCCACAATAACCAATGGTGCAACAGACAAACAAACAACCCAAATCCATTGTATTGGATTTAATAAGGCTAAATGGAATATATCATGTAATGCCGGAATTTCAAGCACAGACAACATCAAAATGGCAACTATGGCAATAGCTCCCAACAAATATCCGTTTTTAAACATATTACGGAATGCCGAATGGCGGACCGACCGGACATTAAATACATGTGCCAATTGGCTAAAAGCCAATACGGCAAAAGTCATGGTTTGTGCAACAGCAGTGTTGGGCAAGTCCGGTAGAGCCTTCATAAAATCCATAAATGTCATACCTTGCACTGTGTTTCCTGTGTACATGCCAACCACAAATGCAGCAAGAGAAAGTAATCCGATCATACCACCTTGCAAGAAAACACGGGTAGCAAAGGTTCTATTCATAATACCCTGTCGCGAATCAACCGGTTTTCGCTGCATGATATCGGAATCGGCAGGATCAACACTAAGCGCCAAAGCAGGCAAGCTATCCGTCACCAAATTAATCCACAAGATATGAATCGGCAATAACGGAGTAGCCCAATTGGCCAAAACAGCGATAAAGAGCACCAAAACTTCGCCAATGTTGGTCGAAAGCATAAACTGTATGGCCTTAAGGATATTATCATATATACGTCGCCCCTCCTCTACCGCTGTAACTATGGTTGCAAAATTATCGTCGGTCAGCACAATATCGGCAGCTTCTTTGGATACATCAGTCCCGACAACTCCCATCGCTACGCCAATATCAGCTAATTTGAGCGCAGGCGCATCGTTCACTCCATCACCGGTCATAGCTACGATCTCGTTACGGCTTTGAAAGGCTTTTACAATACGCACTTTGTGCTCCGGAGACACACGGGCATACACAGCGATTTCTTCAACATGAGCCTTCAGATCGGCATCCGACATTTTTTCGACATCGATTCCTGTATACGCTTTATCTTCCGGCTGTTTTATGCCCAAAGCATCGGCAATCGCCACAGCAGTGATTTTATGGTCGCCTGTAATCATTACCGGTTTGATCCCAGCCGAACGGCATTTATCTACAGCCATCTTTACTTCCTCACGTGGCGGATCGATCATACCTACCATACCAATAAATGTCAAGCCTTTTTCCAAAGTGGCTGACTCCACCTTAGCCGGTAATTCCGGAATATGTTTATATGCTGTTGCCAATACACGCAAGGCAGATTTGGCCATTGTTTCATTAGCTGCCTTGATATTCTTTCGCTCATCTGCCGTCAACGGACGTTCTTGTCCATCAAATAGAAGCGAATCGCAACAATCCAATACTTCATCTAATCCTCCTTTAGTGTAGACAACTAATTCACTGTCCGATTTACGATGAACCGTAGTCATCATTTTTCGTTCGGAGTCAAATGGAATTTCGGCAACACGCGGCATAATGGCTTCTAAGGCATCTTTAACCAATTGAAATCGTAATCCAATGTCTAGCAAGGCCGTTTCGGTCGGGTCGCCTGTGGTTTTCCATTGTCCATTTTCTTGACTCAACTTGGCATCATTGGCTAAAATAGATGTATGAAGCAAAGATTCTTGTCCACTATTAAGTGATGATAGGTTTTTTGAAATATCAATAATATTGCCATCTGCATATAATCTGACAACAGTCATACGATTTTGGGTAAGTGTCCCTGTCTTGTCGGAACAAATAACGCTGGTGCTACCCAATGTTTCAACAGCCGGTAATGTCCGCACAATAGCATTTTTCTTTACCAAACGTTGTACGCCCACAGCCAGCACAATGGTCGACACCGCAGGCAATCCTTCTGGAATCGCAGCAGCAGCAAGGCTCACAGCAATCATAAACATTTCCAGCGGTTCTTTGCCATGTATCCAACCTACTATAAAAATGAGCGCACAAATAATCAATGCCGCAATACCCAGAAATTTACCCAACTGATCGAGTTTTTGCTGCATCGGGGTTTTGGTGTCGGGAACTGATTGTATCATAGCGGCAATCTTACCTACTTCGGTATGCATCCCCGTACCAATCACAATGCCTTTTCCTCGTCCATATGTTACCGTGCTCGACGAGAATCCGAGATTGTCCCGGTCTCCCAACGGCACATCTTCCTGTTCAATGGCTTCTGTAAACTTTTCTTCGGGGACTGATTCACCCGTAAGTGCGGCATCCATTACTTTCAGATTAATGGCCTCGGCAAGGCGAAGGTCAGCAGGGATAGAATCGCCCGTATCGAGCACAACCATATCGCCGGGAACTAAGTTACGTGATTCTATCACTTCTACTTGACCATTGCGAATTACTTTACAATGTGGAGCAGACATTTTTTCCAAAGCATCCATCGATTTTTCAGCTTTGGCTTCCTGAGCTACGCCAATACAAGCATTTAACACGATAATGGCCAATATAATGACGGCATCCGTGAACCCTTCGCCATTCATGTATCCGACAATACCCGATATAACAGCCGCAATAAGCAACACAATAATCATGAAGCTCTTGAATTGCTCCAAAAATTTTACAAATAAACTTTTATGTTTCTTTTTCTCAAACTCATTATATCCGTGCTGTTCCAGCCGTTTTTTCGCTTCTTCACTGGAAAGTCCTGATTCAAGTGAAGTATGGAGTACATGAACTACTTCTTCAACAGAATTGTTATAATACTTAGGTGTAGGTGTATGGGTATTCATTTTGAATATATCTCGTATTGGGTGAATCGTTGATTTTGTGAACAAAAATAATCAGTTTTGATAATGCCTTAAAATAATATGCTGATTTTGTTACCAATTCAAAATTGAACAGATACCAATAATGTTGAAAATATAGGAACGTATTTTAAATATTCACTGATATTCTTCCATATTTTCTATTCATCGTATCCAATAATATCTTAACAATTATTTCACAAAAAAGTACCCTCATCTAGGAAAAAACCCGTAAATTTGTTGGCAAATCAACATCAATGATCATATTTATAATTATCTGATGGCAAATATAAAACGTATTGGAGTTTTGACTTCGGGGGGCGATGCTCCGGGAATGAATGCAGCTATAAGGGCGGTGACCCGTGCAGGTATCAACAATGGAATGGAAGTGTTTGGTATCATGCGCGGATACCAGGGAATGATTGAAGGTGATATAGTCCCGATGAGTTCTGAAACGGTGAGCGGAATTATTCAGAAAGGAGGAACATTTTTGTTGACCGCACGCAGTCAAGAGTTTCGTGAACCCGAAGGGAGAAAAATTGCATATGAACAATTAAAACGGTTCAATATTGATGCCGTAGTAGTAATAGGCGGCGACGGTTCTTTTACTGGCGCTAATTTGATGGCCAGCGAATATGATGTTTCTTTCATTGGAATACCGGGAACCATCGACAATGATTTATACGGAACGGATTATACCATCGGTTTTGATACCGCAACCAACACAGTGGTTGATGCGGTAGATAAAATACGCGATACGGCAAGTTCTCATAACCGTATTTTCTTTGTTGAAGTGATGGGGCGTGAAGCAGGATTTGTTGCCATCCACAGCGGCATTGCCTGCGGAGCCGAAGTAATCATGATTCCGGAAGAAAAAAATCAAATAGAAAAAGCCCGTCGTTTCTTGTCCGAACGTGCCCGTAAAAACAAATCAAGCATTATTCTCGTTGCTGAAGGTTTAGAAGAAGGCAGCACCATGGAAATTGCAGCAATTTTCAAACCGGAATTCCCGCAATTCGATATGCGTGTTTCGATTTTGGGACACATACAACGTGGCGGATCGCCCAGCGCAAAAGACCGCGTGATCGCTAGCCGTATGGGAGCAGCGGCTGTTGAGGCATTGCTCGATCATCAAAAAAGCATCATGATTGGTTTGATAAATGACGAAATCGTACAAGTTCCTCTAAACAAAACAATTAAAATGCATAAAGCTATTGATCCGGCGTTAATTAGTTTAACCGAGGAAATTTCTACATATGCATCACCCGAGTAGGAATTATTGAAAAATTACAGATTAACCCGGCGAGTTGAATTTACACCGCCGGGTTTTTATATCTTTGCACTCCGGAAATTGATTCATGGATTTTTTAAGCGATTTAAATGAGGTACAACGCGAAGCGGTCGTAAACTATGACGGCCCGGCGCTGATTATTGCCGGTGCAGGGTCAGGCAAGACACGCGTATTGACTTATCGCATTGCTTATATGTTAAAACAAGGCGTTGCACCGGGCAGTATTTTGTCGCTTACTTTTACAAACAAAGCTGCCAAAGAGATGAAAGAACGTATTGCCCAATTGGTCAGTGAAAATGAAGCCAAAAGGCTATGGATGGGCACTTTTCACTCCGTCTTTGCTCGTATTCTTCGTTCCGAAGCCACAGCAATCGGTTATCCATCTAACTTTTCGATATACGACGCACAAGATGCTAAAAATGTGATCAAACAGATTATCAAGGATATGAAACTTGATGATCAGGTATATAAAGTCGGCGATGTATACAACCGGATTTCTATGGCCAAAAATAATTTGGTAACATCTCAAACATATGCAGCCAATTCAACACTGGTTCAACAAGATGCATCTTCCAGACGCCCTTTGACTGAGCAGATATATAAAAGATATGCGCAGAAATGCTTGAAATCAGGAGCTATGGATTTTGATGATATATTGCTGAATACAAATATCCTTTTCCGCGACCATCCTGAAATTCTGAATAAATATCAACGATTTTTCCGTTACATCCTTGTGGATGAATACCAAGACACCAATTCCGCCCAATATCTGATTGTAAAAAAACTATCGGAACAACGAAAAAACATCTGTGTAGTGGGTGACGACGCCCAAAGTATCTACGCTTTTCGGGGAGCACGTATTGAAAATATATTGAACTTCAGAAATGATTATCCAAATTACCGGATGTATAAGTTGGAGCAGAATTACCGTTCGACCAAAATTATTGTTAATGCAGCGAATACGCTGATCGAAAAAAACCAGAACCGGATCAAGAAAGAGATCTTTTCGGACAATCAGGATGGCGACCAGATCAAAGTCCTTCATTCTATGACCGATCAAGAAGAAGGATACGTGGTAGCCGCTTCCATTCTGGAAATGAAATACAATAAGCAATTAAACAACAAGGATTTTGCAATTTTATACCGGACAAATGCCCAATCGCGTATTTTTGAGGAGGCTTTGCGGAAACGCAATATCCCATACCGCATTTATGGCGGTTTGTCCTTCTATGAACGTAAGGAAATCAAAGATTTGTTGGCATACGGCAAACTGATTGTAAATACCAAAGATGATGAAGCATTCCGAAGAATCATCAATTACCCTGCCCGCGGAATCGGCGACACCACAGTCGGAAGATTAGAAGCTGCCGCCAATGCTTCCGGAATTTCATTATGGGAAGTTGCCGCACGTGTCGACCAATTATGCCCTGATATTGCCCGTAATGCCCAAGCCAAGATTCGCCAATTCGTCAATTACATTTACGAATTCACACAAAAGTTACCCGATACTGATGCATATGAATTATTGTATCAGGCGGGTATGAGTTCGGGAATCGTCGCATCGCTGAAAGTTGATAAAACACCGGAAAATATCAGCCGGTTACAAAATATTGACGAATTATTTAATGGTATCCGTGAATTTGTTGATGAAAACACACAGGAATCTGGCATCGTAACTTTAGATCAATACTTAGCCAATGTTTCTTTATTGACTAATGATGATAGAGGCGATAACAACACAGACAAAGTAACCGTAATGACCGTTCATTCGTCTAAAGGGCTTGAATTTGATGTGGTTTTCGTTGTAGGAATGGAAGAAAACCTATTCCCATCGCAAATGTCTGTCTCTTCTATGCAAGACCTGGAAGAAGAACGGAGGCTGTTTTACGTAGCTCTAACCCGTGCACGGCAATATGTTTTCTTGTCGCACGTTAGCACGCGTTATCGTTGGGGTTCGTTGGTCAACTCTTCTCCAAGCCGTTTTATTTCTGAAATCGATCCAAAATATTTGGAATTTCAGGGACAGGCAGTAATGCGTACTAATCGTCCGGCTTACGAAGAAAACCAAACAAGATCTTCCCAACCGTTCAAAAAGATTGAAACGACACATACGTTCGTGCCAAAACACACATCCAATGCTGCACCGCCAGCCAATTTTATTCCGGATGACCCATCCCATATCGAAGTCGGCATGACTGTAGAACATCAACGGTTTGGAATCGGCAAGGTGCTGAGCATGGAAGACCAATCCAAAGTATTGGTACATTTCGGCGAAGCCGGACAAAAATTATTGTTGCTTAAATTTGCCAAACTCAGGCAAGTAAAGTAAGGCCATATCTTCGCAAACGCAAGCGAAGAACAAAGTGATCTATTTTGAATCCACACAGCCAAAAAATCATCCGAATTATTTACTTTTGTCGCCTATTATGCACCATCTGCATCAAAATATGCAAGCTGCTTTAAGGCATCCCGTCTTTGCGATCATATCGGATGTGATTGACAAAGAAGGAGTACAGGCTTTTGCAATTGGAGGATATATCCGCGATGCTATAATCGGAAGGCCTTCTAAAGATATTGATGTTGTCGTTTTAGGCGATGGCATTGATTTGGCTAGAAAAGTAGCTGCTCACATTCACGAGTCTTTACCCGTTAGTATTTTTAAAAATTTCGGAACGGCTATGTTCCGTTACGGAGCTGATGATATTGAATTTGTTGGAGCACGCCGTGAATCATATAGCCGAAACTCACGCAAACCAGTTGTTGAAGAAGGATCGTTGCAAAACGATCAGGAACGGCGCGATTTTACCATCAACACATTAGCCGTATCCTTAAATAAAGAGAATTACGGCCTTCTCATCGATCCATTTGATGGGGTATCCGATATCAAAAGTAAAATAATCCGCACACCGTTAGAGCCTGAAAAAACATTCAGCGATGATCCTTTGCGCATGATGCGCGCCATCCGGTTTGCCGCTCAATTAGGCTACACAATTGACGAACAAACTTTCGATGCCATTTACAAAAATAAAGACCGGATCAAGATTATTTCTAAAGAACGTATTTCCGACGAGTTAAATAAAATCATCCTTTCCTCAAAACCTTCGGTAGGATTCCTATTATTGGATCAATCGGGGCTACTCGAATTGATATTCCCCGAATTGGCAGCCATGAAAGGAGTAGACAAACAAGGAAAATACGCTCACAAAGATAATTTTTTGCACAGTATACAAGTTTTGGACAACATCAGTGCCCACACGGACAAATTATGGTTACGCTGGGCAGCTTTAATCCACGATATTGGCAAACCTGCCACCAAACGTTTCCAATCTGACACAGGTTGGACTTTTCACGGACACGAGTTTATCGGGGCAAAAATGATCCCTAATTTGTTTCGAAACATGAAACTACCGCTCAATGAATCCATGAAATACGTCCAAAAATTGGTGTTGCTTCATTTGCGCCCGATTGTGTTGGCTGAGGATGTCGTTACGGATTCGGCTGTAAGGCGGTTATTGTTTGAAGCCGGAGATGATATTGACGATCTGATGATGCTTTGCGATGCGGACATTACATCAAAAAACACCCATAAAATTGCCCAATATCAAAAGAATTTTGAACTGGTACGCCAGAAACTTAAAGAAATTGAGGAAAAAGACGCCATACGCAATTTTCAACCGCCTGTGTCTGGATCGGAGATTATCGAGACTTTTGGATTATCACCGGGCAGGGAAATTGGGATTATCAAAAATGCCATTAAAGACGCTATTCTCGATGGTGTAATTCCTAATGAATATCAAGCAGCGAAAGACTTCATGATTCAAAAAGCGGCTGAATTGGGTATTAAGCCTGTAAAAGTCAATAAATGATATAGCTACTGTATTGATTTTTGCAGTAAAAATGATAAAATTTGATAAAAAATAAAAGAGCGGTTCTCACGAACGGCTCTTTTACCATTTACAACTATTAACTTATGAGAAAAAACTACTGCTACTATGAAACTATCTTGTTATATCTTAATATTTTCTAATCTTCTACTTAATGATTTGCAATTTTCGTGCCAAACTTTTTTTGAGAGGATAAAAATTGCTTTCTTACTCATCTATAAACACAACAACCAAAATTTATAATTGTTCGTTTTAACTACTTTTAAAATACCAAAAAATATACCACAATCTATTTTGATTATTTAATCCTGAAAATCAACTTATTAAATGATTAATAATGGTTATAGAGAAAAACCATATATTTGTATTTGTTTTTCATTAGATCACACAAATCATGCAATCAACTCCAGAAAAAGTAAAATGCCTAATCATAGGCTCTGGCCCCGCGGGATATACGGCCGCTATATATATGTCACGTGCCAACATGGCTCCAGTCGTCTATACCGGATTGCAACCCGGCGGACAATTGACCACGACTACGGAAATCGAAAATTTCCCGGGATATCC
This sequence comes from Bacteroidales bacterium, assembly GCA_031549585.1. Taxonomy (GTDB): domain Bacteria; phylum Bacteroidota; class Bacteroidia; order Bacteroidales; family UBA4181; genus JAIRLS01. Next base: position 4,599 of record JAVBPN010000012.1, on the reverse strand, counting down.
ACAAGGTGTCACCGGGCAAGTAATGATGGCCGACCTTCATGCACAAGCACAACGGTTTGGCGCTGATATTCGTTTCGGATACGTTTCTTCGGTCGATTTTAGCCAGAAACCTTTTCAGATAGTTGTAGATGGCGAATATTACATTGAAGCTGAAACAGTTATTATTGCAACGGGAGCTACCGCTAAATATTTGGGATTGCCTTCGGAAGAGCAGTTTAAGGGATCTGGAGTATCAGCTTGTGCCACATGCGACGGTTTCTTTTATAAAGGAAAAGATGTGGCTGTTGTCGGAGGTGGAGATACAGCATGTGAAGAAGCAACCTATTTGGCCGGACTATGTCGAAAAGTCTATATGATTGTCCGCCGCAATGTATTTCGTGCTTCCAAAGCTATGCAAGAAAAAGTGTTCAATACACCCAATATTGAAATATGTTGGGAATCACAAACTAAAGAAGTGCTTGGAGGTAAAACCGTTTCGGGAGTATTGCTAACCACCAAAGAAGGAGATAAAAAATTGGATATTGATGGTTTTTTTCTTGCAATTGGCCATCACCCCAATTCGGAGTTGTTTAAACCATGGATTGAAACCGATGAAAACGGATATATTAAAACTATTCCCGGCACACCCAAAACCAACGTTGAAGGTATATTTGCCTGTGGCGATGTGCAAGACCCCATATACAGGCAAGCTGTAACGGCTGCAGGAAGCGGATGTATGGCTGCTATTGAAGCAGAACGTTATCTATCCGATCTGATCCATCACACCAAACATTAAGAAAGAAGATTGCGTAGATAACAGAATTTTAGTAATAAATTCAGCAATATTCATTTGCTTGTTTATCTTTGCACAATATTGAAAAAGTTTAAACTATATTAAAATCATCCTCAAAAACATTGTGGATCAGAAATTTGTAAACGAATGAAAAAGATTAGTTTAGTAATACAAGGTATTCTGTTGATAGCCGTAATCGGGTTGTACGTCCTGTTTTTTACACAAAAATCATCATCTTCGGCAGGAATTATTGGTGATGGCGACCCTGATTCAGTTGCAGCAGCCATAGTTGGTGGGGAAATTGTTTTTGTTAATATTGACTCGCTGATGGAAAATTATCAGATGGTTCAAGATCTGCGCGAGACATTAACCCAAAAATTCCAAAAATTGGATACTGAATTGAAAAATAAGGCAAAAAAACACCAAGCTGATATCGCCGATTATCAAAACAAAGGACAAAAAGGCCTTGAAACAAGAGCAAGATTGGCTGAAATGGAACAACAGTTGATGATCAACGAACAGAATTTAATGAATTTGCAAAACGAGTATTCCATGCAATTGGGCGAAGAAGAACAAGTCATGAACCGGCAGATATTGAACAATATCATGGATTATCTGAAAGAATACAATGTTAGTAAAGGATACCAATATATTTTAGGTAACTCATTCGGCAGCAATTTGTTGTATGCCAATCAAGGATTAGACATTACATCATCTGTTTTAGCAGGAATCAACGCAAAATATAAAGCCGAAAAGGCTGCCAAATCTTCTAAGTAAAATTACGAAGATGAAATATTAAAAACCGGCTTTAAGTCGGTTTTTTGTTCTTTGGCCTATGGACTCGCAAAAATTAGTTTATTTATCAACGGCATATTTTGCCCCGGTACAATATTATTCCAAACTGATGGCCCAAGATGCAACGATATGGATGGAAAAACACGAGCATTATAACAAACAATCTTATAGGAATCGTTGTACTATTTATTCAGCCAATGGATTATTGGATTTGGTAGTGCCTGTGGTTAAATTTGTATCCCCTAAAACTCATATCACCGATGTGGAAATCGCATATGATATGCCCTGGCAAAAGTTGCATTTTAAGGCTATTGAATCAGCTTACAGGAGATCGCCGTTTTACGAATATTATATAGACGACCTTTTGATGTTTTTCAAAGAAAAATTTCGGTTTTTATACGATTATAATTGGCAAATTCTGGAAAAGATGTGCCAATTAATCAATATCCCTTTCCGTATCAAAGAAAGCGATGCGTATTTAGAACCGAATCCCGGCGCAGGCGATTGGCGCAATGCCATTCATCCAAAACCCAGCAAACAAATACCCGATCCTGATTTTACCCCTTTGCCATATGTACAAGTGTTTGGTGAAAAATGGGGATTTAAACCCAATTTAAGCATTTTGGATTTATTATTTAATGAAGGTCCTCAAACAATATCAAAACTTTAAATGCCAAAATAATGAATGTCATATCAACAGATTTTCCCGGATTATACATTATCGAACCGAAGGTATTTAACGATAGTCGCGGTTATTTTTTCGAGAGCTATAACCAAAAAGTTTTTTCCGAACATGGAATCGAAACAAAGTTTTTGCAAGACAATGAATCATCATCAAAATATGGCGTAATCAGGGGATTGCACTTCCAACGCCCGCCTCATGCCCAAACCAAGCTAATCCGGGTAGTTGAAGGCGCTATCTACGATGTGGTGGTCGATTTACGTAAAAGTTCTCCGACATTTACCAAATGGATGGGTATTGAGCTGTCTGCAACTAATAAAAAACAGTTTTATATTCCACAAGGCTTTGCCCATGGCTTTTCTGTATTGAGCGAACAGGCTGTTATCCAGTATAAATGCGATGATTTTTATCATCCGCAATCGGAATGTGGTATTTTATATAATGATCCGCAATTAGCCATTGATTTCCGGGTCGACGCATTGCAAGCAGTTGTGTCGGAAAAAGACAAACAATTGCCTACTTTAAACGAAGTGATCAAAAACGTTATTTTTGAATGATATGAGCCATATTTTAATAACCGGATCGAACGGACAATTGGGCAATGAATTACGTGTATTATCTAAAGAATATCGTAATGACCATTTTATTTTTACAGATTTAGACGAATTGGATATTGCAGACAAACAAGCTGTTGATGCGTTTTTTGCAGCCAATCAAATTGATTTTGTTGTCAATTGCGCGGCGTACACAGCCGTAGATAAAGCTGAAACAGACGAAGATATTGCCTTTTTGCTCAATGCCACTGCTGTTAGTTATTTGGTAGAAGCATGCACAACACATCAAATAAAACTCATACATATTTCAACAGATTATGTATTTGATGGTTGCGGATGCGTACCCTATCGAGAAGAGAATAATACCAATCCCCTATCAGCATATGGGCGGACTAAATTAGCCGGAGAACAAGCAGCATCAAAATGCCCTCAAAGTGTTATTATTCGCACATCGTGGCTATATTCCTCTTTCGGTAATAATTTCGTCAAAACGATGATCCGGCTTGGAAAAGAAAGAAATTCGCTGAATGTCGTTTTCGATCAAATAGGCACGCCTACCTACGCAGCCGATTTAGCCCAAACAATTTTGTCGATTATACAATACGCATCAACCAAACCTTTGCAAACGGGGATTTTTCACTATTCAAACGAAGGCGTATGCAGTTGGTACGATTTTGCACATGAGATTATGCAATTGTGCGGTTTGTCTTGCCAGGTCAATCCGATTGAAGCAAAAGATTATCCTGCTCCCGCTCCCCGGCCACATTATAGTGTACTCAACAAAACAAAGATCAAGGCTTCTTATGGCATTAAAATACCTCATTGGCGAGATAGCCTGAAAAGATGCTTAAAAGAATTAAGTGAGCTTAAAAATAGTTGATACTATTTTCTTTTAGTAAAAATACCTCTAATCTTGCAGAAATAAAAAAGCGACCTGAATTTGTTCAGATCGCTTTTCATATATCTATTTATCTACCCTGTTAAATTTTAGATAAAACGAAGAACACAAGTGGTTTTAATTAACCAAACCAAAATTCACTACCCAACGTTGATTGTTCATCAGAACGGGTTTGTTCCTTTTGGGATGATCTCACTTCATACTCTCCCATCCTTACGCTTTCTTCGATTGATTTCTTCTTGCCATCATCGCTCGCTTTTTTTCGGGAAAGTTCGTCAGACTGCGTATCCATACCTGCTAACTGAGCCAAGAATTTCCGCGCATTGGCATATTTATCGCCAATATCCTTGATTGTTTTCATAACTCAGGTTTTTTGAGGTTAACGACTTATATATGATTCACCCCTCAAATATAAAAAATTTATTAACAAAAAACAAACATTTCTTGTTTTTTTAATTGTTTTTTATATGGGGTAGTATAGTATTAAACATATCTTTTTATTTTTTGTTCACAACTAATTCATCATTTCAATCATCTCGTCTGTTACCTCTAAATTATGAAATACGTTCTGCACATCGTCATCGTCTTCGATTTGTTCGATCATTTTCAGAACCTTCACACCATCTTCAGCATTGATCGTTTTTGTTTCTACAGGAATTCTTTGCAATTCGGCATTCTGAATTTCAATGGACATTTGTTCTAATTTTTTCTGGGCTGTAACAAATCCATCAAAGGATGTTGTAATGATATACACATCTTCTTGCTCGTCAAAATCCTCCATCCCGGCTTCAATTAGTTCCAATTGTAATTCATCGGCATCAAACGAACCTTTGGATATGGTGATGATTCCTTTACGCTCGAACATGAATGCTACAGAACCGTTGGTAGCCAAGCTACC
>JAVBPN010000089.1:0-7431 GCA_031549585.1 Bacteroidales bacterium | reverse complement strand
CAATATTTTTTCTTGCGATGCTTGATCCATTACCATTTCCGGTGTGCTAACCGCTTCCGCCGCAAATTTCAAATCGCTTTCAACTCCAGCCAATTCATGGGCAATGGTTTTCAAATAACCAGCCACATTTTTCTTCAGTTCTTCAACTTTATCGGATGGTACAGCAACAAAGGCAAACGCTTCGCGCGGAATCGCATTGCGCATATTTCCGGCATCAATGGACGAAATACGCAATCCGTACTTCTGAGAAGCATTCCATAAAAAACGATTGAGTAATTTAGCCGCATTGCCGCGCCCCAAATGAATATCTACGCCCGAATGCCCGCCTTTAAGGCCTGTAAGGCTGATTTTAAATCCCGACATTTGCTTTCCACAAGCTTCGGATGTATAGGCAAAAGATGCTGTAGCATTGAGGCCGCCTGCACATCCGATACACAATTCACCCTCTTCTTCCGAATCCATATTGAGGAAAACACTTCCTTGAAGCTGTCCGGCTTGCAATCCATTAGCTCCTGTCATCCCTGTTTCTTCATCCACAGTAAATAATGCTTCAAGCGGGCCATGCGCCACATCCTTGGCTTCCAATATAGCCATTGCAGCGGCAACACCAATGCCATTATCAGCGCCCAAAGTTGTACCGCGCGCTTTTACCCAATCTCCGTCCAAGTAGGCATCAATCGGATCTTTCTCAAAATCATGTTGCACATCACTATTCTTTTGAGGAACCATATCGAGATGGGCTTGCAAAATCACGCCGGGATGGTTTTCCATACCGCTCGTAGCCGGTTTACGAATAATCACATTGCCGGTCGCATCTACAAAATATTCCAAACTCTGCGCTATAGCAAATTGCTTTACAAATTCGATCACTTTTTCTTCTTTCTTGGAAGGACGCGGGATAGCACACAAATCGCTAAAATGTTTCCATAAGATTTGCGGTTTTATATCTTTTACATTGGTGCTCATAATGTTTGGTTTAAAAGGTACAGATTACAAATATAACAATTATTCTTCCTGGCAGGTTTATTCGGTGATGATAATTTACCATTGTTCACATGAAATAGATAATTATATTTGCTTTTTTTAATAAGAGTTCGCTAAACTGATTTTTTTGAAAACACAAACCGGATGAGTATTAAAAAATAGAACCGGATAAAACACAGTTAATGATGTTTCTCACATGCAAGTTCCATAATCGATAAATAATAACCTATGAAGAGATGTTTACCCTTATTATTCATTTTGCTAACGAGCTTTGTCCGGGCAATGGACTACCCAGTGAATTTTACTGTTATTGGATCTGATGGGAATGGGCTTGAGAATGTTAAACTGATTATATCAGATCCGGCAACCTCGCAGCAGATAAAAGAATGTTATACGGATGCAAACGGGGAAGCCACAACAATGTTGCCACCCGGCAAATATCAATACTTCGTTGAGGTTGACCTATATCTCCATAAAGAGGGCGAATTCAACGTTATCAAAAGTGAAACATCCATTCAGGTGTCATATAAAGATTGTCGTCCTGTAAGTTTTCATGTATCAAACATTGAGGGAAACGATGCTCCCGATGTGATTATACTTGTGCACCGTAACGACAATACCTTTGACGCTTTTTGGATAACCGATGCAAACGGACGTGTAGATGCATACTTGCCTGAGGGCGAATACACATATGATGTAGGCGGTTACGGGTATGCCGAACAAAAAGATAATCCTTTGACTGTTGGCAGCACCGGTGCTTCAGAAACTATCTCTTATGCAACCGGATACTACAGTGTACAGTTTACTGTAAAAGGTTATGACGGCAGCGCATTAGTGGGCGCGTCCATGAAGATGTATCTTTTGGATACAGACACACACGTTGTGTCAACGAAAACAAATGCTGCGGGAATTTGTACATTTTATCTACCGCCAGACGACTATGATGTATATCTTGAACCGGATGGTTATGGTTCCCGTGTTTATGAAGTAAATGTAGAGTCAAGCAATATTGCATATGAAATATCATATCAAACTAATTATTATCCAGTAACAATTACAATCATTGATGCGGATAATAACGGAATTGAAGGGCTAGAAATTAATATATTTAATAATGCAGAAACCGTATTATATACAACTGAAAAAACGGGCAATGATGGTAAAGTAACTTTATATCTTAGGAATGGCGCCTATATCTGCTCTGTTGGAAATAATACATATTCGCTAAAATCCGGTTCCTTCACAGTGAACAACCAAGCATTTAACGGACAAATGCCTTACGGAGAATTTCACCCTGTGACCTTTTCGTTAACCAATACACAAGGCATTAATATTTCCAACACCAAAATAGACATCTGTAAAGGGGCCTGGCCGTTTGAATGCATGCAGCAGCCTTACACCGGTTCTCCCATATTTTTGCCCAAAGGAGATTATACATATTACATCCGTACGCCAGATAGCAATATTGGCCCCGGCCGCCTGTCGGTGAACGATGATCCGATAAATATCGATTTGAAGCATGTGTCGGGCTTGGTTACAAATACAGATGGTGATTTGTTGCCGGCCAGGGTACAAGCATATTCGATTACTCATCCTGATGGCAAAACCAAAGCCGTCAAAGAAGGTTTTGTGGATGCCTTAGACGGCCATTTTGATTATTTGGTAGGTCCGGGAGGGTATTTTTTCTACGCCGAGCCTTCCAATAAATATTACCTTTCGTCCTATCAGGGAGATCCATGGCCTTCACCTCCCCATTGGCAACAGGCAGAAGAAGTTACCGGAACCAAGACAGATCCGATGGTCATCGCGTTGTCTACCGTTAATCGCCCGCCAGCTGGGGTAAATCCTGTCACTATTGCCGGAAGACTTGTAGATAACGGTGACGATGGTTCTAAAGCGACATTGGCCCGGCCTGTGGCTTATGTCACTGTAATACTTTACGGAAAACCTAAACAAAGTACTAAACCCAAATCGGTTGCTCCTGAGGGTTATGAAGTGTTAGCCCAAACACAAACAGATACCGACGGTAATTTCAGCTTGGGCGAGGTACCCCGAGACTATCAGTATCAGTTGCATGTGGAAATGCCCAGTTACACAATGATTATCAATGATTATATTATGGATCCGGAAGAAGATGGCAATACCGCCTATAATGTCAATTGTTTGGCGGATGTAAACCAGCAAATCATTACCATACAACGTCAGCTAACAGCTCCGGTTATAGAAGCTGTTTCCGTCAATATTTATCCTAACCCCGCAACAGGAATGGTAGAAGTAACGGCGGATACCAATAATCCTTACACCATCAGAATATTTAGTACTACCGGACAACAGGTTTTGGTAACACATAACAACATCCGTACTACCCGTGTCAATATTGAAAATTTACCCGCCGGGATATACTTGTTGAGGGTAGAAACGGGCAAATCGGCAAGTACTTTGAAATTAGTTGTTCAATAATATTTCTTAACAATGCGAATCAGGAGTCAAAAAGCTTTTAATATTTTGGGCTAAAGCCAATAGATGAGTTTTGCCTTTCGTCCGTCAGCTAAAGCAGACGGCAACGATTTAAAATGATGATGCTTTTCATTGCCGTTGACTTTAGTCAACGGATAAAAAATGACTGAATAATCAGGGGCTTTAGCCCAAAAATCCAACCCTTGATTCGCATCAATAAGTAGATAGTTAGATTAAAGATAAATTATTTATATCATTGAAAATAAAACTTGTATGAAGCATTCTATACGCATCGTATTTGCCCTCTGTAGTGTTTGGTTTTTTCATTTAAACGCCATCGCTGACAGTTGGCAAGATTACGCACAGGATTTTGTTCCGAGTAATATAGGCAACAACGGAACAGCCTCGGCTCCTTACATTATTTCAACGCCGGCACATTTAGCTTACATGGCTCAACAAGTAAACGCCGGGACAACCAATTATCAGGGCGTTTACTTTAAGCTTGGAAGCAATCTTAATTTGACCGGACATGACTGGGAACCCATAGGCACATACGAGGGATCCGAATTTCAAGCAACACGGAGCAAAGTATTTCAAGGTATTTTTGATGGAAATAACCTAACAGTCTCGAATATCAAGATTACTACAGAATACCATGGTATGCATGCCGGTTTGTTCGGTTCCTTATTTAATGGTGCGCAAATTAAAAACTTAAACTTGCAGGGACAAGTAGATGGCTACACTTATGTGGGCGCTATTGCCGGATCTGCATATTGCATCTCTTCCGGCAAGGATTCTGTGATCATACAGAATTGCACCAATTCGGCAAAGGTAGAAGGCCACGGATCCAGCAATTACCGGGTAGGAGGCATTGTGGGTTATGTATTAGCAAGCGGAAGTGCTTCAGGGTATACAAAAATTGTCATTAAAAATTGCACAAACAACGCTTCTATTTCCGCTTTGGTTAATAATGACACCAATGTGGGTGGTATCATGGGTTATGGCTGTGGTTTTGGTTATGATAACCAAGGAAGAGCTATCGTACAAATTATCAATTGTGATAACGCCGGGCCGGTAAAAGGCGGTCTAAACTCAGTGGCAGGCGGCATCATTGGTTATACCATTGCACAAAATGCATCTATAGACGAGAATGGATATGGCCTGGTAATTATCGGTGGCTGTTATAACTATGGAGAGATTAAGGGGGGAAAAGCCAGTGGCGGCATTGTCGGCTGGGGATTAGAAACTATTCCCAGCAACAGTAGCGGCTACCAAAACAACAGTGAAATATATATTGGACAGTGCTTCAACAGTGGCAATATCACAAACGAGAGCAATTCCGAAAATCATATAGGTGGAATCATCGGGCGGATGCAAGGCTATGCATCCATAGAATTGTGCCTGAACGAAGGTGATATCTATACAAATGAAATGATAATTTCTTCAGCAGGCGGTATAGCGGGAACATGCGAAGCTGTTAGTGGAAGCGAAACACTGGAGAACAATATCAACAACGGTAGTGTTAACGGCCGGTCTTCAGGCGGCATAGCCGGATTCGGAATAGAAAAATTTCAAATGCTCGCTTGTATAAATAATGGCAAGGTAAGCGGAAGCCAAACGGCTGGCCTGCTGGGTACCGGAACCGGAAACGTTAAGATTAAAGAATCAGTAAATACAGGCACCGTCACAGGTATACTCTGGCTTGGGGGAATTGTTTCTATTATGGATAACAACACCGCTGCCAGCGTAGTGAATTGTGTAAATAATGGCATGCTCAAGAAATCGGCCACAGGCGGAGAAGCATTGATTGTTGGTGGTATTGTTGGCGAATGCAAAGGAGGCGCTACCATCATCAACAGCTACAACTATGCTTCTGTTTGTAATGGACAAAGCACAGGTGGCATTTGCGGAAAAATAGCTTCTGCAGGGAATATCAGTTCTTGCTACTTCTTGCAGGATGGCAACATCAATTCAGGCCTCAAAGGCATTAATGGACAAAATGTAGCGGGTACTGTCCCATATAAGCTCACCGATTTCAAGAACCAAACCAATTTTGTTGGGTGGACATTTGCAGAAAGCAGTGGAGGATGGATTTACTTGGATGCAGATAAAAGTTCCCCATGGCCGTACAATGTTACACGATTTACCAACACGGCTATCATCCGACCGGTAGCCGGTGCCACTCTATCCGGTTCAAACCCAACTTCCGGTATGTTTGAATTAATTCGCATCCATACCAACAACAAAATCACAGCGGATTTTGATTTCGGCAATGCGTCTATTACACAAAGCAGCAGCAATTTGGTGTTAATTGAAGGGATCGGAGTATCCGGCTATTCGGGAAGCATCCAGTTGCTCAGCAACTCCGTTGCTGTTGTTAAAATCGATGATGATCCCATCCTGTCCAGTGCCGTTGATGATGCTATGCTTGCCCGTATCTACCCCAATCCGGTCAGAGACCAGTTGCATGTGATGTTTTCTACCGATGGCCCGCAAAATTTGACATATACACTTCGCATATTCAATGCTGTAGGCCAACCAATGTACACCACACTTGTAACATCTTCCGAAACCGTGATAAATGTCAACACGTGGCCTTCCGGTTTATATTTTGCCAGAATTGAACATGGCGGAAAAGCCAAAGTTTATCAATTTATAGTCGAATAAGGCAATAGCGTTTTTCTCGGCAATACTTGAACTGCATACTTGTCCAAGTCATAATTGAAACGCGACGGGCGTTAGCCCGTTTTATTCATGCGAAGCATACCTTTTCGACAAAATTCCGTCCAAGCGAACGGCGAAGCCCTCATGAACGAAGAGAATAACCCGATAGGCGGAGCGCGTTTATTTTGTCAAGCCTTTTTTGATTCTTTTTTGGGCGGCAAAAAAGAATGAAGAGAGATCAGAAATGACACAAATCGTAAATTTGCAAAACTTACGATCTTGCAATGAGTTGAAAACAATATAGTTAAATTGACGACTAATCAAATAGTTTATTATTAATCAGCAAATTGACTTGGTTTTTAACGAGGTATTGATACCATAAATTGAAGATATTCATTAGCCGCTCCTTAAAGCTACCTTATGTGATTATTCAATGAGTAACCATATATAATGAGACTGTTTTGTCATATTTTTGTGTACTTTTGAAAAGTGGCATTCGGAACGCCTTACTTGGCTTTCGATTCAGAAAATATTAATCCGGATGAAGAAATTCAAATTGATTTTAGCGGTTCTTTGTTTCATATGCGCCAACACCTATGGTATTGGAGTAGAATTGGATATTGCTTTAAAAGATTCTATATCCAATTGCCGGTACATATACATACTTACAGAAAAAAGTGATACCCTCGCTACATTTGATTCATTGGCCTTTGCTGAAACACGCCATACCAGTTTATTTTTCTCAATTCCAGACAAACAAGAAATCCGATTGGTTGCAATTACAAACCCAACGGATACATTGTTCAGCGATTTTTTCACGGTTTCGCCTACCCAAACCCTGTTTTCGGTTACCATCGAGCCTGGAGAAATCAACGTCAAACACAAAGATTACTTATATCCGCTCAAAAAAGACAATGAACATTCTTACCTATTCTTCCTCTTACTATTTGTTTTGATCAAAACGCTGATTGCTACTTCTTATATTTTCCTGAAAGAAATACCTAAAAGGATGATCATCGTTGTGGTTGGGGTCTTTTTACTGAGCGCTGTAATTGATTGGGTCATTCCGATTCAATATCTGATCCGCTTGCTGGGCATGGCCATCTTTGAATTTTTATTGGTACGTTTATTCGGGCAAAAAAATATTACCTGGGCGCAATCTGCTATAATGATTGGTATCACGAATGCTATCAGCTTTGGCATCATCTTCATCGCTTACTTATTTTACGTATTTTGGTAAAATTTGAATAACAGATAATAAAAAGCGTGGTTTAGGCTATGTTTTGATTGAAAATTTTACAGTTTTGTTTTGGTGGTTTTATTTTT
>JAVBPN010000236.1:0-11110 GCA_031549585.1 Bacteroidales bacterium | reverse complement strand
AATTGAATTCCTTGAAATCCAAAATTTAAACCCAATTTACCTCTATTGATGAATGGCTGTAAACGCTGATTGATGTTGGAATTCATCAAATAATTGATTTGGCGTTCGGCCAACATACAAACCCGCGTCATCACCAGCTTCAATTTATCCATTTCCAAAGAGATATAATCTCCATGAAAATTACCGCCATGAAAAACAGTTTCCGCCTCCACATCAACAATTGGATTATCAGTTGTTGAATTTAATTCATTTTCAATAATTTGAGCCACATTTAAAAGCGTATCATAGATAGGCCCTAATATTTGGGGAATACAACGCAAGGAATAATATTCCTGCACTTTGTGTTCTATGTATTCTGATTCTACATTTCTTTGATATAAAGCTTGTTCACGAGATTGCATCAACGTTCCGTCGCCGCTAAAACGCCTTGCAGCTTGAGCAATGATTTGCTGCCCATTTTGACGCTTCACCCGGTTTAATCCCTCTGAAAAATGATCGCCATAAGCCTCCATCATCTCATTGAGCATCACCGACAATGCCAAAGACCACTCCAAAGCAGCCTGCGCTTTCAAAATATTTAAAGCAGCAACAGCTGTCATGGCTGTTGTTCCGTTCATCACAGCTATCCCTTCCCTGATTTTTAACTGAAAAGGGTTCAATCCTACCGCTTTAAAAACTTTCTCGGTTGATTGCACTTCATTTTTATAAAAAACTTCTCCTTCGCCAATTAAGCCCAACGCGACATGTGCCAATTGTACCAAATCACCACTCGCCCCTACCCCACCGTGCATAGGAATACAAGGAGTGATATGACGTTGATACATTTCCTGCAATAAGTCGATTAATTCGGGATGCACCCCCGAAAATCCCCGAATCATTGTATGCAACAAATTGAACAAAACAGCCCGGGCGTAAGGTTCTTCCAGATAATTACCTAACCCTGAACTATGACTCCGAATAATATTATATTGTAAGCTGATTTGATCTTCCGCATCGATTTTGTATTGCGCCATCGGGCCAAAACCGGTATTGATCCCATAAATCACTTTCTTTTTTGAAAAATCATCCAAAAAATCAAACGACTTTTGGACTTTTTCCAAAGATTGATCTGCTATAGTAAAAGGAACAGTCTCTAAAATGTCTTTAAACTTCCCTAAAGTTAACGAATATCCGTCTACAACTATCATTTTAAGTACAACAACCTAAATGTATCAAAATAAACACCCTAAATTTTAGGAATGCAAATATACAAATCTTGACAATTTTATTAGATGAAGATTTTTAATGTTTTTTACGTAAATAAGGATTACGAGTTACAGTAAAGATTTAAAAATTTAAAGTTTAAAGTTTCATGTCTCTGATTATCATCTCATATTCAAATAATTTTCAATCACTCTGGGAACAGCATATCCGGCTATATCATCCCATATAATTTGGGTTCGCAAATCAACCGGTTGATCGACCAGCACCTCATAAAAACGTACTTTCAGTATCCGGTGTGTCAACCGATGGGTAATTTCCGGAGAAATCCGTGTAATCTGCAAATTATTCCCAGAAAACCAATGTTTCCATGTATCTGTTTGCTGCAAAAAACCGATATCTACAGGCTGTTCTGTTTCAATCATCGGAAATTCATACAATCCTGCCCAAATATCCTTACTTTCCCTCTTTTGGATGTAAGTGTATTTGCCATGGTTAATAATTATATAATTGAAATACCTCGTTTTCACTTTGACCACTTCGTCTTTTACAGGTAAATATGCAACCACATCTAAACGACGGGCTTCACAAATGTTTTCTAACACACAAATTTCACAATCTGGATTGGATGGTACACACTGCAACGCACCAAACTCCATCACTGCCTGATTATAAATTCCCGGAGATTCCCGCACTATTGTTTTTTCTGCATAATCACGAATCTTCTTCCTTCCTTGAGATTTATTTATAGGATCGGATATGCCAAATAAACGAGACATAACACGCATTACATTTCCATCAATCACAGGAACCGCTTCTCCAAAAGAAAAAGAAGCAATGGCTGATGCCGTATAATCTCCTATTCCTTTGATGGTAATCAATTCTTTATACGTTTTCGGGAATTGTCCGCCAAACCTCACCATAATATCTTGTGCCGCCGCATGCATATTCCTCGCACGGGAATAGTACCCCAAGCCTTGCCATAATTTTAAAACCTGATCCATTTCTGCAGAAGCTAAAGTTTGCACATCCGGAAAGGTTTTTACAAATCGATTGTAATAATTAAGACCTTGATTTACTCTTGTTTGTTGTAAAATCACTTCTGAAACCCATATTAAATAAGGGTTTTCGGTATCTCTCCAAGGAAGTATTCGCTTATTTCTTTTGTACCAAGCAATTATTTTTTGTCCGATCATTTGAAAAAAATTATATTTTTGCACAAAAAACATGCGAAAAATATTCAATTACATTTTAATAATCTAATGTAAAGGTATATATTTGCGTCCTGAATTTGTAATCAACCTATATATAATAATAAAGTTAAACTTAAAGTCATGACAAAGGCAGATATTGTAAACGAAATTTCCAAGAATACGGGAATTGAAAAAGTTGCTGTACAGAAAACAGTTGAAGTTTTTATGGAAAGTGTAAAGGCTTCGTTGTCAAAAGGACAAAATGTATATTTAAGAGGTTTCGGTAGTTTTGTGGTAAAACAAAGAGCACAAAAAACCGCTCGGAATATTTCAAAAAATACAACTATTATTATTCCGGCTCACAACATTCCTGCTTTCAAGCCGGCTAAAACCTTCGTAAACAAGGTAAAAACGAATGTAAAATAAATTGGTCATAACCAATTCATAAAAAAATAAAACAATGCCAAGCGGAAAAAAAAGAAAAAGACATAAAATGGCGACTCACAAGCGTAAAAAACGCTTGAGAAAGAACAGGCATAAGAAAAAATAACAGTATTTTTTGTTAACATTTTGTAGAAGAACCTAAAATTTTCCAACGGAAAGTTTTAGGTTTCTTGCCTTATACGTATTTATCATTTGCTATGAAGCTGTGATGCAATCAAGTAGTTGGAATGTCTATTCAAATGACAAAAATCCAACAGCATGCATGAAAAAAACAAGGAAAGTGGGCAATGAATAAAACATACACGGCAACATATATTATAACCCCCGAAGTCAATGGGTGTAATTAATGAATTAATAATCGATGTAACGCCTTCCGAAATCGTTATTGCTCATGTTCAGGACAAACATCTGGTTGAGCTGAATAAAGAAAAAAGCAATTTACAATTTGCGGTAGGTGACCTATATCTGGGCAAAGTAAAAAAGATTATGCCCGGATTGAATGCTGCATTCGTTGATGTCGGCTACGAAAAAGATGCCTTTTTGCATTATCTGGATTTAGGCCCCCAAGTACAAACTTTGATGAAATACTTGGAAACTTCCATTAAACGCAAAGGGAAAGCACCTGCTATGTCTGCATTTAAAGCGGAAAAGGACATCGACAAGAAAGGAAAGATCGCGGACATACTGAAAGCCGGACAAACTATTTTGGTACAAATTGCCAAAGAACCAATTTCAACCAAAGGACCACGCCTCAGTTCCGAAATCTCAATTGCAGGGCGGAATCTGGTCTTGATCCCTTTCTCCGATAAAGTATCGGTATCGCAAAAAATATCTTCAAACGAAGAAAAGAAACGGCTAAGAAACCTGATCCAAAGTATCAAGCCCAACCATTATGGCGTAATAGTAAGAACAGTTGCCGAAGGAAAACAAGCGGAAGTGTTTGACGAAGAATTACGCGAATTGGTAAAAAAATGGGAAGATGCATTTGAAAATATTGGTGATGCAACACCTCCCAAACTATTTTTGGGAGAACTTGGCAGAACTTCAGCCATATTGCGCGATTTACTTAACGGCACATTCTCGAATATTTTCGTCAATGACGAACACTACTATAAAGAAATAAAGGAATACACCAACAGCATCGCCCCTGAGAAAGGGAAAATAGTGAAGCTGGTTAAAGAAGGAGTTCCTATTTTTGAGAAATTCGGTATTAATAAGCAAATTAAGGCTCTTTTCGGACGCACTGTTTCTATACGGAATGGCGCATATCTGATTATCGAACATACCGAAGCCCTCCATGTGATTGATGTAAATAGCGGAAATCGCACCAAGTTAGGTTCTGATCAAGAAACCAACGCATTAGAAGTTAATCTAATTGCTGCCCAGCATATTGCCCAACAATTACGTCTACGCGATATGGGTGGAATTATCGTAATTGACTTTATTGACATGTACACGGCTGAACATCGCCAAAAGTTGTACGAGAAAATGAAAGAAGCAATGGCCGACGACCGTGCCAAACACAACATACTTCCTGTAAGCAAATTCGGGTTGATGCAAATTACCAGACAACGGGTACGGCCGGAATTGAACGAAAAAACAGTCGAAAAATGTCCGGTGTGCAAAGGAAGTGGAGAAATTGTGCCGAGCATACTATTTGATGATGAACTATACAACAACCTTTCTTACATTATAGAGCAAGAAAAGCTGAAAAACATTGCGGTCAAGGTACATCCATATATCGCTGCATATCTGACCAAAGGGTTTTTCTCTATACGGCGAAAATGGTCAAAAAAATTACATTGCCATATCCATATAAAACCTGCATCGAACCTCTCTTTCTTCGATGTGAATTTCTACAATAAGGACGGCGAAGAAATTGTGATGTAAAAAAGGATTGAATCCTTAACCTGACATCAAAATAGGTGGTTCGAATACACGAACCACCTATTTCATTTAATAATCTGAGTTGGGGACAATCCTTTATATGTGAATCCTTCGGATTCTTATCCCGAGCTGATGTTAAAACAATAACGAGCAGAAATTTATTAGACTTCTTCGGTAAATATATGCCGCACTTGGCATATGTGTTAAAAAATATAAAAAACACCTATTTATTTTGCATTTTAGATTTTTCTATTATACTTTTGATGAAGTAATACTTTAGCGCCATAAAGCTATGGATACTAACCTGCATATACCGCGTGACCGCCCCAAATCCTAGCTTCCGAAATAATCCTGAATAAAACGGAAGCAAATGGTAAACAAAGTCTTGATTTAGTGTTATAAATTCATAATTTCATGAATTATGAAAAACACTATTTTTAACTATATAAACAAATAGCTATGAAAAATTTAATTGTTTTATTAATGGCGATAGCGTTTGTTTCGTGCGGGAAAAATGATACACCGGATACTCCCGAAAAAATCAAAAGCTATTGTGATCAGTTGTTTGATACTACCGGATTAAAACTATATCGGTTTATTCCTTTCTCGGATGAATGGGGCCCCGGAAAAACTCCTTTTACTGAATTAGTGGAGTCGCGACAAATTCCTGAGGATTTTTTACTCGGGATGACTACCAAAGAACTGTTTTTACAATATTTCTATTGCGAATTAGTCTTGAATGTAACAATGGTTCAAGGTAATGGTCGATCAGGATTTTTAGTTAGCAAAAACACGTTCAACATGATTCCCGAATTATTGAACCGACCCGATGTGGGACAAGTCGTTTTGGAAATACTGGAAAAGATTGATATAACAAAATTAGAAGGGTATTGTAGATTATCATATCTTGGCCTGTTTCAGGTGTTTGCAGCACAACCGGAAGTCATCAACAGCATGACAGACGAAGAGATAGACGATTATATTTTTCACCAAATGCGTTGTTATGATGATATTTTAAGCCACATTGATATGTGGGCTAGTTTTAGATCTTATGAATATATTTGGTTCGGTCTGGGCAATGTAATGATCCGGTATAAATTTGAACCTTTCATGCGATTACTGCTTGAAAAACATGAACTTTGTTATACTGATTGTGCATATTGTGTGTCCTTTTATTTGATCATCGACTATTTTAATGATTTTAAAAACAGAGAAAAATGAAAAAGACATTAGTGTTCATATTTTGTTTTATTGCCTGCGTTGTAAACACCCAGGCACAAGAAAAATGGGATTATCCTGTGAAACCGGGATCAGAGGAATGGCGGATAATGCCCTATAATGAAAAGGTAGAAAAGTTGCAACCGCCCAAAGAACTGGTGGATGGTTGGGATACTGAGATGCTATTTAAATATTGCCTCGATTATCCGCTCAATATGGTGACGTGGATGTATAGTAACCCCAATGCCGGATTTAAGGTAGTGTATGAACAATCTACCGTATGGCAGGAGTTTGTACGGCGAAAAGATGCGGTTGAGATTCTGATGCAATATTTTGAAATGCTATCGTTTAAACGATTGTTTGAAATAAAAGAAGCATATATCCGTGGCAATGAAATGCTTACTTTATGTTTTCTTGAAAAATTGGTTTCGGAAACAGATTTTACAGGTTATCTTGATGCATCAGGCAAAAGAAAACTGGCAAATGCCATTTTGCAAACCCACCTGAGAAAAAAAGATTATCCTGATAGAATATACGGGTATTCATATAATTCTTCTTTAAGCGCGCTCATTAAAATTTTAGAGAGCGATAAAGCCGTATCCGCTAATGATGCAATATCGTTGACGAAATTCCGCGAAAAAACGAAAAACGAATATTTTGCGGATGATGATATGGATGCAGCAATTATCACTAAAACGCTTAACTATATAAACAAATAGCTATGAAAAATTTAATTGTTTTATTGATGGCGATGGCGTTTGTTTTATGCGGGAAAAATGATACGCCGGATAACCCCGAAAAAATCAAAAGCTATTGCGAGCAGTTGTTTGATACTACGGGATTAAAACTATATCAGTTTACCCCTTTCACCGATGAATGGGGACCGGGGAAAACTCCTTTTAATGAATTAGCGGATTCACGGCAAATTCCTGAAGATTTTTTACACGGAATGACCACTGAAGAACTGTTTTTGCAATATTTTTATTGTGAATTAGACTTGTACATCGCAATAAGTCAAAATAACCTTCGATCAGGATTTTTAAATAGTAAAATCCTGTTAAACATGGTTCCCGAATTATTGAACCGCCCCGATGTGGGTCAAGTTATTTTGGAAATACTGAAAAAGATTGATGTAACAAAATTAGAAGGAAGGTGTAAATTTTTGTACATTATGCTTTTTCAGGTATTTGCAGCACAACCGGAAGTTATCAACAGCATGACAGATGAAGAGATAGACGACTATATTTTTTACCAAATGCGCTGTCACGACGATATTCAAATGTTGTCCCAACAAAACAGTAGTGCGTGGGGCTATGATAGAAACGTAGAATATATTTTGTTCGGTCTGGGCAATGTAATGATCCGGTATGAATTTGAGCCTTTCATGCAATTACTGCTTGAAAAGCACGAAGATTGTCGCACTGATTGTGCATATTGTGTATCCTTTTATTTGATCATTGATTATTTTAATGATTTTAAAAACAGAGAAAAATGAAAAAGATATTTTTTACAGTATTTATTTTCCTTCTTCAGTATAACATGTATGGACAGAAGCCATGCGCTACTGAGACTGTCATCATCAAAACACCCAATGGCAGCGACGTTAGAGCAACACTATGTGGCGGATGGCCTGATGACTATATTGCAGGAATGGACGCATATACCAGAAGTTATGCAATAGAAGTGTATGAGGACGGGACAGATGATTACAATTGCCATGGTTATGCATGGAGTATAGCACAAGGTGGAAGCCGGGTTTGGATTAATAATTACCTGGATAATAATCTTGATCCGTATTGGGAAGACGGCAGCTATACCGTATATCCATACAGTACCGAAACACACATCGCAGGTTTAATAGTTTTCTATGACCCTAATATTGATCAAGACCATTCGGCAATAACGATTTCTGTTCCGGATTATCTTATTTCTAAAATGTGGTATGGTGTTTTGGCACTTCATCGCATGGACAACCAACCATATAATCCAGCCGGAGCAACCTATTACATCAGAAGCAACGTTATGATGATTGCCGGTCAGAATAGTGTTTGCTACGATGGCAACACATTCCATCTGGTTAACCCGCCGGCAGGCACAATAACGTGGACGCTACAAAGTAACGGAACGCTTTCTTTCAGTCAAACTTCATCAAACACTTCAGCTACAGGCAATCCGGTAACCGTTTATAGAAGAGGCTCTAATTCCGGCACCGGAACGCTCAGGGCATTTGTAAACGGTATTGAAGTTCTCTCCAAGACAATAACGACGTGTGTGTCACCAAGAATTGAAGGCCCCGATGTCATTTGCGGTTCTTCTTCGGCCACGTATTCTCTCACCGGTCTTCCTTCCAACGTTGCAGACAATGATATTGTATGGGAAAGCAGCAGCAACCTCACTCTGCAAGGAGGAACCACCGGCAAGAGTAAAACGGTTACAAAAACCGGTGATGGCTTTGGATGGGTAAGGGCAACAATTGGAGCACCATATCATTTACAATGGACGAAAGGCGATATTGTTTTGGGGGTCTATCAGAATCCCACTGTATATTATGATATGCAATATGTATCGTGCGGTGCACCTGTGTATATGGAACCGTTTGCTCCGAGTGCTACAAGTTACCAGTGGGATGTTCTCTCCTCCGGCAGCTACTCTTTCACGAATTCAGGATTAACAGCTTCCGCTTATTTCTATGACAGTGGATACACCTATACAGTAAAGACATGGGCTTACAACGATTGTGGACTGTCGCCTACTGTTACCCATGAGTATGTTTTCAGTGTAAGCGGCGATTGCTATAGCAGTTCCAGCAGTTTTGCCTACCCCAATCCCGTGCGGGATATCCTCTACATCGATCTGGATGCTTTTGCCGAGTTAAATCCTCTCAAACAATCCTCAACCAGTAGCACTCTCATCAGCCCTGATCCTTCGTATGACGTCCGCCTATACAACGTTCATGGTAATTTGTTGCGGCAGCAAAAAGCCAGGGGTGGCACGGTGGAAATAAACGTATCCGGATTGCTCAACGGAATCTATTACCTGCATGTTTACGATGGAGTAAGCGCTCAGCCTGAAGTTAAACAAATTGTAGTGCAATAACAAGTAGGGATAAATAAGGTGATTTTACCAACCGAGTATAAAAACAGGGTGGCTCAATATCTTTTGAACCATCCTGTTTTGTTAAATACTAATAAATCATTACAAGCCATCAAATAGAAATGAAAGTTAAGCCGTAGCCTTTGCTCTTTCTTCCACACTCATAGCCGCTAATTGCTTCACTTTTTCTATATTCAACCCTAATCCGCTGGCTATTCGAGTGCCATATTCCGGATGTGCCTTATAGAATAAGGCTGTTTGGCGTAATTGTATACGTTGCTGAGCATGTTTGATGTGTCCAACAATGTTATTGATCAAATTATTCCGATCATAATCCGACATAACACGCGAATACAAAATTCCGGCCGGCTCGAAATCTACGTCACCAACTTTATATTCATGGCGTGCAGCTAAACCCTGAACATTTAGAGCAGGAGGAGTAAAGTTCTCATTCGGCTTCGGACCATTGAACGAATTCGGATAATAGTATGGCGCACTTTCTTGCCCAAAATTCATGTGTCCATCCCGTTGATAATTATGAACGCCTGACTTAGGCATATTTACAGGCAACTGATGAAAATTAGTACCCAAACGATGACGATGTGTGTCCGGATAACTAAACAGCCTCACTTGCAATAATTTATCCGGAGATGCCGCTATTCCGGGAACAAAATTACCAGGCGAAAATGCAGCTTGCTCTATTTCAGTAAAATAATTTTGAGGATTACGGTTCAATACAAAACGCCCCACAGGAATCAACGGATAATCCTTTTGCGATATCGTTTTGGTAATATCAAAAATATCATACCTATATTCATCGGCTTGTTCAGGAGTCAAAATTTGCACATATGCGTCCCATGATGGAAAATCGCCTTTGGCAATACTATCATGCAAATCCCTTGTAGCATGGTCGGGGTCTGCGCCAGCCAATTCAACGGCTTGTGCATCCGTCAGGTTTTGAATGCCTTGATTGGTCCTAAAATGCCATTTAATCCAAAAATGTTCTCCTTTGGCATTATACCACATATAAGTGTGGCTCGAATAGCCATGCATATGCCGGTATCCATCAGGAGTTCCCCGATCTGAAAAAAGAATGGTTACTTGATGAATACTCTCAGGAGTAAGCGACAGAAAGTCCCAAAATCCATCAGCATCTTTCAGGTTAGAACCCGGATGCCTCTTTTGTGTGTGAATAAAATCCGGAAACTTGATACCATCGCGAATAAAAAATACCGGAGTATTATTGCCCACCATGTCATAATTTCCCTGATCCGTGTAAAACTTAAGTGCAAAACCACGCGGATCGCGTGCTGTATCTGCTGATCCTTTTTCGCCGCCAACAGTAGAAAACCGGGCGAGCATATCTGTCTTCTTACCCACTTTAGACAAAAAATCAGCACATGTATATTTGGTTACGTCATGAGTAACTTCAAAATATCCAAAAGCTCCTGCCCCTTTTGCATGAACCACCCGTTCGGGAATACGCTCCCTGTCGAAATGAGCTAATTTCTCAACAACGTGCGTGTCAGACAACAAAGTCATCGTGGGGTCTTGCGTGGTAACCGATGCCTGATCATTATCGATAGGCATTCCTTGATTGGTTGTTAGATTTTTTTTACTTTTTTCATCCATAGTTTTTTGTTTTTTAGTTCTGTTATTTGAGGTATAGCCATATTTATATTGTAACATTTCAGAATAAGCTTTGTTCATTTTTCACTTGCTTCTTCAAACTAAAAAACCCGACAACTGTTATATTTTAAGTCACTGTACATTTGTTTTTTCCGTAACCAATCACTTTGGTTAGAAACAATAAATTTTGGTTTACTTTTTGTACTTTTGTCACAACCTTAAAATAACAAATAATCACTTATTGACACATGAAAAATTTCATTCTCTTAGCAATCACTATAGTACTGTTCTACTCATGCAACAGTGTACCTATAACCGGACGCAAACAGCTTTCGATTATCCCCTCATCACAAATGACGACAATGGCCGCCACTTCATATAAAGAAACCCTTTCACAAAGCAAATTATCAACCAATGCAGAACAAACGGACATGATTAAAAAAGTC
>JAVBPN010000169.1:0-14634 GCA_031549585.1 Bacteroidales bacterium | reverse complement strand
AACTTTTTTACTGAATTGGGGCATATTATAGTAGTCATCATATTCTTTGAAGTAGGTAGGAATCCATTTAACTTCTGACAAGGTTTGCCAATTCACTTCTTGCTGTGCGTGAACAACACCACAGAAAAGAATTACAGCTATTAGGGAGAAAAGATATCTTTTCATTATTCCGATAAAGTTTTTGAAATATCTGTTTTTATTGCTTTTATAGCGGGCAAAATAGATGCCGAAAATCCAATAAACAATGAACATAGAAGCAAAATTAAATCATTTTTGGGATTACCTAACATATTCATTCCATAATGGAACATATCCTCGGTATACCAAGAAATTCCGATTATTGCCAACTTACTCAATAAAATACCAATTAAAAATCCAACAAACGAAATAATTAAGCCTTCGGTTATGACCAATGCAAAAATTTTCGCTTTACTTCCGCCCATTACACGAATCAATGCCAATTCATATTTCCGCTCTTTCATTGCATTAAGCAGCGAAACAAATATGCTTAATCCTGAAATAATGATAATCAAATAAGCAATCAAGCTGATGGTTTGAATGCTTGTGCCCATCAGGGAATAAAGCCGATTGAGTTCCACTGCAGGGGATGCTGCCTGCATATTGGTATTCTGATTGATTTGACGAGGAAGGGATACAGCGCCCATAGCGTTACGGTAGAAAATCAATAAAGCTGTAATTTCTTCATCACCATGAATAACGGTTGCAGTATCATGATCGTGGTCATGTTCGGCTATATGTTCCTCGTGATCTTCATCTTCGTCCTCTTCGTGTTGGTGAATGCGCCAGACACTGCTAATATTGGTCAGGATCAATTGATCCAACACATTGCCTGTTTTTTCAAAAATTCCTGTCACTACATATTGGTTTTCGTTATGCACATGATCGGTTTCAATATAACCATGCACTCCGGCAAAATGATCTCCGACTTTCAAACCGATTGCCTCCGCTACTTTCGCACCAATAGTTACTTCAAAATCGGCATTCCATAAAGCTCCTTCCCGCAAAACGCCATTATACAACTTGGCATAATCGGCATTCGTGCCGACAATACGGTACTCTTTGTAATTATCACCCAATGCAATAGGTATGGTATGCGATATCAAAGGATTTTTGGATAATTTTTGGGCTTCGGCATAAGATATATTGCCTGTCGGATAATCTATATGATAAATGCTGCATAAAATCAATTGCAACGGGCTGCCTTTTGCTCCAACAACCAGATTGATGCCTGCTACATTCTTTTCAAGGTGCGATTCCAATTGATCTTTGACCATCAATAGGAATGCAATAATAAATACGCCTGTGGCAAACAACACGATGCTGAGCGTTGCTGTCAAAGGCTTTGATCGGATATTTTTAATGCTAATTCGGAATATGTTCATAACCGGTTACGGAATGAAAATTTCAGAAATAATAAATTACAGTTTTATAACATGGCTGAAACTCGGATAAAGCCGTTTATCATGCGTAACCACAATTAACGTTACGTGATTGGCTTCCGCTTGCTGCTTGAGCAATGCCACTACTTCTTCACAATTTCCATCATCAAGGCTCGATGTTGGTTCGTCGGCAAGGATAACCGACGGATTATTGATCAGTGCACGCGCAATGGAAAGCCGTTGCAATTCTCCCTGACTTAATTCGTTGGTTTTAGAATGATATTTATCCTCAATATTCAAGCGGGAAAGCAAGTCTTTTACTTGTTCCTCATCTTCTTTTAATCGATTGAGATACTTGGCAATAAAAAGATTTTCGGCAACAGTGAGCGATTGGATAAAATGAGGTGTTTGAAAAATAATGCCAATTTCTGTTCCCCTGATTCGGTCAACTTGAGAGGGGGTTAAAGTGGTAATATTCGTTTCGTTTATCTGTACATATCCTTTAGAAGGGCGCAGTAAGCCTGCCATTAAATGCAGAAGAGTAGTTTTACCGCATCCGGATTGCCCTGTAATTAGCCAGTGTTCTCCTTTCTGGCAAACCATATCGGGAAACCGGAAACTATTGGCTTCATTATAAGCAAATTCGATATCATGGATGGCTAACATAGGAAACTACAATTGCTTGTTACTTGAGGGTTAAAGGTACATGGTAAACGGCGCACGGTTCAATTGGCAAATTTCTGCACTCATCACTCATCATTTATTACTCATCACTTCTTACACTTCTACCAGCTCGTATTCCATACTTCCCAAACCAATTTTTTGCGCGTGCTGCAAGCCTGCCCTCCAATCTGTTTTGGGATGTATCAAAGTAAATTTGTCTTGGCCTTTCAAATCTCCATGTGAATGGTCATCCAAGCAAGAACCCACATTAGCAATTGATTGATTAACCATATCTACACAAGCTTTATCCAAAGCCACAGGATCGAAAGATGCAGCAATCCCAAGATCGGGAACAATGGCGGCATCATTTTGCCCCCAACAATCGCACAGCGGTGACACATTCATTATAAAACTAACGTGAAAATTAGGCTTGTCCTTAAGGATCGCCAAAGTATATTCAGCAATTTTATAATTGGTAATATCTGATGAATTATTCCAAATTACTTGGGCTGAATCAAATTGGCACACAGCCACACATTGACCGCAACCAATACATTTTTCATAATCAATTTGCGCTTTCTTTTTTTCATTAAGCGTAACAGCATCGGAAGCACAGTGTTTGACACATTGCCCGCAAGAGGTGCATTTTTCTTCTACAATTACCGGTTTCGATGAAGAGTGTAACTCCATCTTTCCCGCTGCCGATGCAGCGCCCATCCCTAAATTCTTGAGCGTTCCGCCAAAACCGGTTTGTTCATGGCCTTTAAAATGGGTCATGGAAATGATCACTTCGGCATCGGCAACAGCCGTACCTATTTTGGCAGTTTTACAATATTCACCGTCAATTTCAATTTCCCGATAGTCAATAGCCTTCAATCCATCGGCAATAATGACCGGACATGGAACAGCAATCGGGTTAAATCCGTTTTCCATAGCACTTTGCAGATGATCTACCGCATTGGAACGACATCCGCTATAAAGTGTATTAGCATCTGTCAAAAATACTTTGGCATTTTTCTTTTGCAGAAGTTGCACCAACCGGGCAGCGTAATTGGGACGAATGTAAGACAAATTACCCGGCTCTCCGAAGTGAATCTTAATCGCAGTAAACTTTCCGTCGAAATCAATTTGCTCGATCCCAGCTTTTTTCACCAATGTTTCCATCTTGTCCAACAAGCTTTTGCCGGGCTTGGTTCTCAAATTCGTAAAATATACTTTCGACATATGTATTTAAAGTTTAAAATTTAAGATTCAAGGTTGAAAAGCACAAACCTATTTTTAAAATGACCAAAAATAGGGCTATACAATGGAATGAACGGCTAAACCACTGCGTAATTTCGGTTCAAACCATGTGGTTTTCGGCGGCATAATGTTTCCTGTGTCAGCAATATCAATCAATTGTTTCATGCTGACAGGATAAAGCGCAAAAGCCACTGCCATTTCGCCCGAATCAACCCGCTTTTTCAATTCGCCCAAACCACGGATTCCGCCCACAAAGTCGATTCTTTTTGAATTACGTAAGTCTGTAATATCAAGAATCGGAGCAAGAACTAAATCGGAAAGTACGGTAACGTCCAAACATCCGATGGGATCATTATCATTATATGTGCCTTTCTTTGCTGTAAGCGCATACCATTTTCCGCCAAGATACATGCTAAATTCATGCAAATGGGCAGGACGATACTCATCAACGCCTTTACACACTACATCAAATCCTTTCTCTAACTCTTTCAAAAAATCAGATTCGCTCCGTCCATTCAAATCTTTCACCACCCGGTTGTAATCGAAAATTTTCAATTGATTATCAGGAAAATGAACGGCTAAAAAATAATTATATTCTTCGTTTCCGGTATGTTTTGAGTTCGCTTTCCGACGTTCAAGCCCCACTGCTGCCGCTGCTGCCGTACGATGATGTCCATCGGCGACATAAGTGTAGGGTATGGCGGCAAAAAGCTCAACCATCCGTGCAATCATCGATTGATCGTTGATCAGCCACAACTGATGGCGAATTCCATCTTCAGCCACGAAATCATATTCAGGATTATTGACAGTAACAGATGCTACCATACGGTCAATTTCTGCCACTGCGGGATAAGCAAAGAATACCGGTTCGTAATTCATATTGCTCACGCGGATATGGTTTTTCCGGTCTTCTTCTTTATCGGGGCGGGTCAACTCATGCTTGCGTATGATATTATTGGCATAATCATCTATCGATGCACAGCCCACAATACCATATTGTGTCCGGCCATCCATCGTTTGCGCATAAACATATAAGCGATCTTCAGCATCGGAAGCAAATATTCCATCCCGGATCATCTTTTGAAAATTTTCACTTCCCTTCTGATATATTTCCGGAGCATGCTCATCTGTGGTTTCTGGGAAATCTATTTCCGGTTTAATGACATGCAAAAACGATAACGGATTATTTTTTGCTTCTTGGAATGCTTCAACACGATTCAGTACATCATAAGGCCGGGATGCAATTTGTGCTGCTTTTTCTTTTTTTGGTCGAATGCCTTTAAATGGTTTCAGTATAGCCATATTTGATTTATAAAGATTCAAAAATAAGGCTTCAAAATTAAATATTATTTCGTAATTGAATCCTGAAAGTTAGTCAGATTTTATTATTGACTTTATTAAACATTCATCACAATATCTCACAAAGGCCGCTCTCATCAATCATCTTCGACAAGAATTCTCACACAAAGAGCTACGTGAAATATTCAATTTTTAAATTAAAAGCCTGGATTTAAATTATTCTGCGGATTCAATCAACTTAAATGCATTAGCTAACCAAACATCAATATCTTCGGGATAATTCCCGGCAGTTTTTTTCTCACTCCGTTTGTGCCCCAACCGCACAACAACCATGTTTTTCTCTGGAACTACCAGAATATATTGTCCCAATATGCCGCGTGCATATTTCACTTCTACCCCTTGATGCGACAACCTCCACCATTGGTATCCGTAAAAATCGACAGTTTGATCGGCATCTTCATCCTTAAGCCACGTAGCAGGCGATGTCGCTTCTTCTAAAAACTCCTCCGATACAACCTGAACGTCATTCCAACGCCCTTTATTTAGGATTAATTGTCCAATGCGTGCAAAATCACGTGCGTTGGAATTGAAACAACAATATGCTTTTTCTAAACCATTTTTGCGGTCGAGGCTCCATAAAGCATCTTGCTCCGCACCGATAGGTGTCCACAACTTTTCGGAAGCGTATTCGCTAAGTGTTGTACCTGCTGCATTGGCTACGACAAAAGAAAGCAATTCGGTTGTGCC
This sequence comes from Bacteroidales bacterium, assembly GCA_031549585.1. Lineage (GTDB taxonomy): Bacteria > Bacteroidota > Bacteroidia > Bacteroidales > UBA4181 > JAIRLS01. The sequence continues at coordinate 9,283 of JAVBPN010000169.1, read as the reverse complement.
GCTTTGATAGCGAAATCGAGTTCCCGGCGTTTCAATAAGTTGTAATCCCCGGATCAATGATTCAATATCTTCTCCATAGTAAGCTTTGGTGGTGATCGAAAAAGGCGAACTATATGCTTCATCCCAATTCAACCCGGTACTCATGGTCAACGCATCCTTAATGGTAATCTCTTTGCGATCGTCCGAAGCAAATGGTTGGTAATAATCTGATACCGATTGATTAAAGCTAACAATTTTGCCTTCGTCGCGTGCAATACCGGCAAGCAAGGCTACAATACTTTTGGCTGCAGAAAACGAATTGCTAAGCGAATACTCATCATACGAATCCCAATATTGTTCATGAACAATCATTGTATCACGAATAACCAAATATGCTACGGTTTTCAGTTCTTCAAAATAACGCAATTGATCGGCAGGAATAGCTGATTGGTTATATTTCTCCGATAACCGCCACGGTTGTGGCCGGCCGGCTTTAATTGTACGGTTTTCAAAAATCCGGTAATCATCAATATCCGGAGTTTGATACCTTAAAGCCTTACGTAAATAAAAATTGGAAGGAAAAGTTAAAAAAACCGATATGCCTGCCGCAATAACCAAAATAGTGACACCTATGCCTTTTAATTTCTCTTTCATTGTTCAAGAATTATTGACTCCGAATCATTTGCAAATTTACGGATTTTACTCAAAAGTCTAACTAATCTGCCAATCGAGAAGTAGTTTTTTAATAGAAAATTTATATCATAATTTTACTATACCATACTGTATGGTATAGTAAAATGAATATCCGATTTCTGAATTGAATTATTCGCCCCATTGCTTTTCTGGTAAATATTTCCAATATCTTCGCGGAAGGAAATGCATCATCAATTTGGTGTTTTTTCTTTCGGGAATATGAGTAGCTTGATAATATGCTTTCCACAGCTTTTTATAAAAATCCTCCTCCTCGGAACGATCTTCTTTTCGTATTTTCCCGGAAACAAGGTCAAACTGCTTATCAACAATTTGTATTTCCCGCAATTCGGACAAGTCGTAAAAAATCCCTTTATCCCGTTTCTTGTCATATATCACCCATTGAAAGCAGGCATAACGCTGGACAAAATGAGGCGCCAATAAAGCCACGATATCATGGTCAGGATCTATAACAGAGAATGATAATCCGTCGGATGTTTCCTGAAAACGGACAAAACCGTGAAAACGATGTACTTCCCGTCCTACTTTACGGGCAACTTCATACAGGCGAAACGAATGATCGTCAAGTAAATTCTGATGATATTGGCGCGTAGGGTCGGCAAAAAGTTTTTCCAAATAATGAAACATATCTGTTTCTATGCCAGGCAATTCGGAGGCAAAAGCCATATAAAACATATTCGACACATTGTCGGACGAACGAGTAACCAACCCATTCCACACTCGTTCACTCCTTTCGGAATCGGTAATTATTTTTTTGTGGGTATCGAAAATAGCAGGCTGAAAATTTCGTTCGCTTACAATCTGTAACGGTAGTTCTTTTGAGGCGTATGCCTCAAAGACGGCCGTGAGGAATCCGTCAAAACTGCCATCATAGATATATGTGATTTTTGACATGATCCGAAAATAAGCAAAATGAGAAACGCATACAATATCCTCACGGATAATACTGTTTAATCCGTTATCAAAGTTGTATGCGTAAAATGAGTGTCCAATTCAACCTAAGAATGGTTGTTTAGCGCGATATTTCTAATATTTCAAATTTCATTTTTCCTGCCGGAACAACGATTTCGGCAACTTCACCGCTTTTTTTACCAAGCAACCCTTTTCCGATCGGTGTAGTAATGGCAATTTTTCCTTCTTTCAGGTTTGCCTCCGACTCGGAAACTAGTGTATATTCAACAACTGCGTTATTTATTAAGTTTTTAAGCTTGACTTTATTCAATATTTGGACACTAGATGTGTCTACTTTAGATTCATCCAAAATACGGCTATTGCGGATTGTTTCTTCCAGCTTGTGTATACGTGCTTCCAACATTCCTTGGGCATCTTTGGCGGCATCATATTCAGCATTTTCCGACAAATCACCCTTATCCCTTGCTTCTGCAATTTGGCGCGATATGGCAGGGCGTTCAACATTGATCAGTTGCTCCAGCTCTTTTTTCATTTTCAAAAGCCCTTCCTCGGTGACATACGATACTCTAGCCATGGTGTTTGCGTTTTAAATTTGGTAAAACAAAAAAGGATTCCGTGTCTTGGAATCCTTCCTTAAGACATCGGCAATGATGGTTTATTTTTGACTTTTAAAGATTTCTGACATCTAATAATAATACAAAACAAAAATTATTCCACTAAATAACCCCCCACCCGGAACAGACAAAATCAATATACTCCGGACATAAATTATTGGTGGAATAGCAATAAATTTTTTACAAAGAAAAGGGATTTTTTTGAATAAAACAAATGCTTACAAAAATATTTGTGTGCCATAAGTCTGATTTGGAAATTTCAAAAGTTGTAGAAATAAATTCAGAAAATCAATATTATTTGCCCCTAAAATGACAATACAAAAAGATACTTCTTACAAGATTAGAGGTTTAAGGATAACCTGCAAAGATTCAGCTTCCATTATTTATATTATCTTTGCCAATTCGCTGTGATCATAAATGTTACAATTAATTTATTAATACAATGTCACACAAATTGTTAAAAGGTAAAAGAGGGCTGATTTTCGGAGCACTGAATGAAAAGTCTATTGCATGGAAAACAGCCGAACGAGCATATGAAGAAGGTGCAACACTTGTTCTCAGTAATACTCCGGTTTCATTGCGATTGGGAACAGTGCAAGCATTGGCCGAAAAATGTAATTCCATTGTTATTCCTGCAGATGCCACCAAAGTGGAAGACCTTGAGGTTGTGATCGATCAAGGTACGGAATTTTTAGGTGGCAAGTTTGATTTCGTGCTTCACTCGATTGGAATGTCGCCCAATGTTAGGAAGGGCAGGACATATGACGATCTTGATTATAATTATTTATTGCAAACAATTGATATATCTGCCGTATCGTTTCACAAAGTATTACAAGTATGCCGTAAAATGGATGCCATCAATGAATGGGGTTCTGTAGTGGCTCTTTCGTATATTGCTGCCCAACGTACATTGTATGGATATAATGACATGGCCGATGCAAAGGCCATGTTAGAATCAATTGCACGTAGTTTTGGTTACATATACGGTCGTGAAAAGAAAATACGTGTCAATACCATTTCGCAGTCGCCAACCATGACTACTGCCGGTGGCGGGATCATGGGATTTGAAAATTTGCTCGACTTTGCCGACCGGATGTCACCGCTTGGCAATGCCACAGCAGAGGAATGTGCCGATTATGTTGTTACCTTATTCTCAGATCTCACACGTAAAGTAACCATGCAAAATCTTTACCACGATGGAGGCTACTCGAGTATGGGTATGAGCCTCAGAGCGATGCAGATATACAATGAAGGACTTGAATATCAGGATGTCAAGCAGATAAAGTAAGGTCTTTTGTATCAAATATTTTTAGTAAAAGTAAATTTATTCAATATCTCTGATTTACCTGACTTTAGGTATATCCAATGATGAAGAGTGTAGTTATTATACCGACCTATAACGAGAAAGAAAACATCGAGCAGATGGTGCACAAGGTGTTTTCATTGCCGGGCAATTATCATATTCTGATTGTTGATGATGGTTCGCCCGATGGAACAGCGACCATTGTTGAAGGGCTTCAGAATCAATATCAAGACAGACTTTTCTTATTGGAACGTAACGGAAAATCGGGACTGGGCACTGCATATATTACAGGTTTTCGATGGGCACTCGATAACGGCTACGACTATATTTTTGAAATGGATGCGGATTTTTCGCACAATCCGGAGGATTTAGACCGTTTACTCGAGGCATGTGTTTCCGGCGGGGCTGATGTGTCCATCGGATCACGTTATGTCAGTGGTGTCAATGTTGTCAACTGGCCGATGTCACGCATTTTGATGTCATATAGTGCTTCTAAGTACGTCCGTTTTATTACACGCATGAAAATTTGCGACACAACAGCCGGGTTTAAATGTTATAAACGAGAAGTTTTGGAAACAATTCCGTTGGATCAAATCAGATTCAAAGGCTATGCGTTCCAGATCGAAATGAAATTCACAGCTTGGAAATACGGCTTCAAGATGGTGGAAGTACCGATTATTTTTTATGAGCGCAAGGCCGGTACGTCAAAAATGAGCGGAGGCATATTCAATGAGGCTTTTTGGGGCGTCATTGTAATGAAATGGAAAAGTTTTTTTAGAAAATATAACAAATAAAGGCTTACTGTTTTTTCTTTGGTTCTATATAGCCATTGAAGGTAATGCCTTGACGAGAATTATCATTTACAAATAAACTGGCAGAACCACTTGAAGAAATATCCAACTGCAACTGATAATCTCTTCGTGTATCTTTAGGAGTGATAGCTATGCTCCATTTATTTTTTTTATCTGTCTTTTCATATTCGAAATCTTTACTCTCAAACTTAATTCCAGTATCCATAATGTCCATTGGTGCGGTATATGCTACTCCATAATATGGCAAATATGCAGATATAGTATCTTTACCCACAGACAAAGTATAGTGAGAAGTTAATTCAAAAGTCCTGCCGGACATACTTAAAGCCCGTTGAGCAACGAAAACATATTCCTGATTTTCGACCGCTTGCCGGATTTGTTCTGTTTGTTCCTGTTGTTTTTGTTTTCTTGATTTCTTTTCATCTTGTGCTGATATGGTAAAAACAACCACCGAAAACAATATAATTAAACCTATGTTTTTCATCGGATTTGAAGTTTTTAATTATGAAAAATATCTAAGTATTTCCCTATATTTATATAACGTAAATATGAGTTGATTGTTATTGCCCGATGGTATCAATTTGCGCCAAAATAATTTAACGCTTGCATTTTGTAAATATCTGAATATATGTACAGTGTATTAATAATAAAACGATTATAATAATCATATAATTTTTAAAAATGTACACTTATTCCGTTGAAAATACGCTCTTTTTTTGCAACTTTGTAGATTAACCCGAAACCAAAAACGCATTTGATATATGTCTGATTTTACGCATCTTCATGTCCATACCCAATATTCAACTCTTGATGGAGCTTCGCAGATACCTGCTTTGGTAGACAAAGCTATGGCAGACGGCATGAGGGCTGTGGCTATTACTGACCATGGAAACATGTTCGGGGTCAAAGAGTTTGTAAACTACATCGGTAAGAAGAACGGTAAAATAAACGATGAAATCAAAGCGCTACAAAAAGAACTGAAAAATCCCGAGATTACAGAGGAGCAAGGTACGGAAATCAAAGCCAAAATCGAATCTGCACAGAAAAAGCTTTTTAAACCGATTATTGGCTGTGAAGCATATATGGCGCCCGGAAGCCGGACTGAGAAAATGAAAACCGATAAGCCAAGCCGTTATCACTTGATTCTTTTGGCAAAAAATAAAACCGGATACCACAACCTGGTCAAATTGGTTTCTTTAGGCTTTATCGAAGGGTTTTATGGTAGGCCGCGTATTGACAGGGAAATACTAGAAAAGTATAAGGAGGGAATTATTGTTGCATCGGCTTGTCTGGCAGGAGAGATCCCCAAAAATTTGCAAAACAATGATATGGTTGCAGCAGAAGAAGCGCTCTTGTGGTTCAAAAATCAGTTTGGGGGAGATTTTTACCTTGAATTACAAAGACATCAAACCAATAAGCCTGATGCCAGCTTTGATGTATTCCAAGTACAACAGAAAATTAATCCGTTGTTGGTTCAATTGGCACAAAAGCACCAACTCAAGGTAATTGCGACCAACGATGTGCACTTTGTCAATGAAAACGAGGCTGAGGCACATGACCGGTTGCTATGTATCAGTACTGGAACGGATATTTATGATCCTTCGCGCATGCGGTATACCAAACAGGAATGGTTTAAGACTAAAGCCGAAATGGAGGCAGTTTTCTCCGATATTCCTGAAGCTTTGGGCAATACCGGAGAAATCGTAGATAAGGTTGAGATTTACGATATCAACAGCGCACCAATTATGCCTGATTTTCCGTTGCCGGAAGAATTTGACAATGCCGACAATTATTTGAAGCATTTGACTTACGAAGGTGCAAAAAAACGTTATCCAGAGATTACACCGGAAATAAAGGAGCGCATTGATTTTGAATTGGCGACCATTGAAAAAATGGGGTATCCGGGATATTTTTTGATTGTTCAGGATTTTATTGCGGCCGCACGCCAAATGGGTGTTTCGGTAGGGCCGGGGCGTGGGTCTGCGGCGGGTTCGGTGGTTGCCTATTGCTTGTGGATTACCGATATTGACCCGATTAAATACGATTTGCTGTTTGAACGTTTTCTTAATCCCGATCGTATTTCGATGCCCGATATTGATATCGACTTTGACGATGATGGGCGTGGACAGGTATTGCAGTGGGTGACGGAAAAATATGGAAAGGAAAAAGTAGCGCATATCATTACATTCGGTACTATGGCTGCCAAATCAGCCATTAAAGACGTAGCCCGTGTGCAAAAATTGCCGTTACCGGAAGCTGAACGCCTGAGTAAACTGATTGATGAAATTCCCCGTGATGAAAAACCGACCATTAAGAATGGCATTGAGAAAGTTAGTCAACTGAAAGAAGCATTTAATTCTTCGGATACATTGGTTGCTGATACCTTAAAATATGCGCAAATGCTCGAGGGTACGGTTCGCCAAACAGGCGTTCATGCCTGCGGTGTGGTAATTGGCCGCGATGACCTGACGAATTATGTGCCCATTAGTACCGCTTTTGACAAAGAAACCAATAGCGATGTGTTGGTAACCCAATACGAAGGATCGTTGATCGAAGAGGTTGGTCTGATGAAAATGGACTTTTTAGGCTTAAAAACACTTTCGATCATTAAAGACGCCCTATCCAATATCAAAATCGCTAGAGGAATTGATGTGGATCTTGATAATATGTCGCTTGAGGATAAACTAACTTATGAACTTTACAGCCGGGGGGATACGGTTGGGACGTTCCAGTTTGAATCCGACGGTATGAGGAAATATTTGCGGGAACTCAAACCCACCAAGTTTGAGGATTTAATTGCGATGAATGCGCTATATCGTCCCGGCCCGATGGAGTATATCCCCGATTTCATTGACCGAAAGCATGGCCGGAAGAAAATAGAATATGATATCCCTGTGATGGAGCAATACCTGAAAGATACTTACGGTATTACGGTGTATCAAGAACAGGTGATGCTTTTGTCTCGTTTGCTGGCAGGGTTTACACGTGGGCAAAGCGACGAATTGCGTAAAGCAATGGGTAAAAAGCTCAGGGAGAAAATGGCTGCACTGAAATTATTGTTTATTGAAGGGTGCAAAGCCAACGGATATCCTGAAAAAATAGTTGTTAAGATATGGGAAGATTGGGAGAAATTCGCTTCATACGCGTTCAATAAATCCCATGCAACTTGTTATTCCTGGGTAGCTTATCAAACAGCTTACTTGAAAGCCAATTACCCATCGGAATATATGGCCGCCGTCCTCAGCAGGAGCATTTCCAATATTACGGATATCACTAAGTTTATGGATGAATGCCGCCGCATGGGCATTGAAGTACTTGGTCCGGATGTGAACGAAAGTAACCTAACATTTACCGTAAACAAACAAGGAAATATCCGTTTTGGTTTGGGAGCTATTAAAGGCGTAGGAGGTAACGCTGTTGCCGCGATTGTGGACGAACGTTCCAGAAATGGGACATTTAAAGATATTTTTGATTTTGTAGAGCGGGTTAATCTTTCGGCTTGTAACAAGAAGAATATGGAAGCCTTAGCGCAAGCTGGCGCTTTCGATAATTTGGGTGGTATCAAACGGGAACAGTTTTTTGCTATTACAGGCAATAATGAAGAAACTTTTACAGAAATATTGTTGCGCTTTGGCAACCTGATGCAAACCGATAAGGCGATGAGCCAAAATACGCTTTTTGGCGGAAGCGATGCCATTGCCATTACACGTCCTGAGATTCCAAGAACTGAGGAATGGAGCATGTTGGAAAAGTTGAATAGGGAAAAAGATTTGATCGGAATGTATCTTTCATCCCACCCCTTAAATCCGTTCAAAATAGAACTCAACTATTTGGTTAATACATCAATAGTCGATTTTCAAGACCTTGAAAAGATTAAAGGAAAGGAATTTTCTATTGCTGGCTTGGTGAGTTCTGTGCATAATGCTATCAGCAAAAACGGTAATCCTTGGGGTGCACTTACATTGGAGGATTTTACCGGATCGCATGAATTCCGCTTTTTTGGGAAAGATTATGAGATGTTCCGGAATTACATATTCGAGGGCTATCCTCTATTTATCAGAGGAAGTGTACAAATGAATTTCCGCAATGAATGGGAAGCCAAAGTGAAATCCATTACCATGTTGAATAATGTAAAAGAAGAATTACTGAAAAGTGTTTCTTTGATAGTCCCTTTAGAAAAAATTTCACAAGAATGGATTGATACGTTTAGTTCTCACATTGAGAAAAGCAAAGGCAATACGCTGTTAAAATTTAAAATCATTGATCCATCTGAAAATCGCATGGTAGAAATGTTTGCACGCAAACAGCGAATCAATTTTAGCGGAGAATTGGTAGATTATTTAGATGAAATGAACATTGATTTTAAAATCAATGATTAATAGTACTTTAAATCGGTAGTGCATTTATAAAATGAGGTTTCATCTATTATTTTGGCTAAAGCCCTTATGATGAGTTAAATTTGTAACCGTCAGCTAAAGCTGGACGGCAATGAAAATCATCAAATTCATTGCCGTTGGATTCATCCAACGGATGATAAATGCAATATCATTAAGGCTTTAGCCGAATTGCAATTTAGAGGTTTTTATCCAAATGCACTACGAGTTACTTTAATGATTATTCCTACAAATGGCTAACTTATTTTACACAACTATTTCATATCACCTACAACGTGTACAGCCTCTTCCAGATATATGTCTTTGCTCAGGCTTGAAATCCACTTATCCATACGTGATATTTTGGCTGTGTCGCCTTTCATGGCTTCCTTGTCTGCCGCAAGAGTAGATATCTTAAGGCTGGTAGATAGTTTGCTGATTTCATCGAAACGTTTGTTTTCTTCGGTACGCTTCTTTTCTTCATTACGGAAATCATTAATATTAAGTGATACTTGTGTTTCGTTTTTGCGGGCTTTGGTGAATGCTACTTGTTCGGCCATCAACTTAAACCCTTCATTC
>JAVBPN010000082.1:0-6818 GCA_031549585.1 Bacteroidales bacterium | reverse complement strand
TGACGCGCAAAACGGACATAATAGAAGGTAAAACGATGGCTGCGCAATATGAATATGACAACTATGGGCGCTTGTCCAAACATGTGTATCCTTCGGGGAGTTATGTAAATTATTATTACAATAACTCCGGAGCAGTGAGCGGAGTAGTTTATAAAAAAAATGATTATTGGGCAAAAGAAGTGCTGGTGTGGGAGCTGAACAAGGAGAATGCTTTTGGACAGCTTGTGAGGAGCTATAGCGCCATTGGCAAGGAAGAATATGTTTATGACCAGCGGCATCTGCTGCGCAGCAAGTATTATGACAAGGTGACAATGCCGGCGGGGCATGCAGGTTTCTGGCGCACCTATGGTTCGTATGATAATGTACCTACGTATAGCAATCTTCTCAACCAGTATTATGTTTGGGATAACAACAGCAATCTGTCAAAGCGCACAAACTTTACTACAGGAGCAGAAGAAACATTTGCCTACGACCAGGCTTTCCGGCTGAGCAGTACTGCCACCGCGCATATCAGCTATTCCAACAACGGCAACATTGTTGAAAAAACGGATATGGGTAAATATACCTATGATCCAACAAAAAAACATGCCGTTTCGGGCATCAGCAAAATCGATGTCATGCCGGAACAGCAACTGACCTATAATAACTTTGGCAAGGTAAGCCGTATAGTTCAGGGGAGCAACAGTGTAGATTTTGTTTATGGCGTTGATGGGCAGCTTATAAAAATTGATAAAAAGGTAAATGGGATAAATACGAGCTAGTATTACATTGAAAACTATGATGAGAAGAATGGCGTTGGTTATGATTATATTTATACTCCGGCAGGCTTAAGTGCGATAGCCGTGAATGGGGAGTTGTATTTTACGGTAACGGATCATCTTGGCAGCCTTGCTGCGGTTGTAAATACGAATGGCGATGTGGTGCAGCAGCTGAGTTATGATGCATGGGGGAGAAGGCGCAATGCAGCGAACTACAAGAGTTATGATTTGGGGTTGACGCCGATGTTTGACCGTGGTTTTACATGCCATGAACACCTTGATGAGTTTGACCTGATCAACATGAACGGCAGGGTTTATAGTCCGAAATTGGGTAGGTTTTTAAGTCCGGATCCTTATGTACAGGAGTCAGATAATTCTCAAAATTATAATCGTTATAGTTATTGTTTGAATAATCCGCTGAAATATACAGATCCAAGTGGGGAATTTATATTTTCATTATTTTTAGGACCTGTTGGTGTTGTTCTTGATGCTGCATGCTGGGGAGCTGTGATTAATGGAGGACTTTATACTATTTCAACTCATATAGCAGGTAAAGAATGGAATTCCGGTCAATTTGGAAAGTCATTAGCAGTTGGAGCGATTTCAGGAGCCTTTGGCGCTGGCGCAGGATTGTTTATGCCGACCATATATGGAACTATTCCTGGAGGAATATTGCAAGGCGGTATTCAAGGCATATCAGGCGGTATTGGAGGTGGTTTTGGCAATGTAATTATGCAAAATGATTGGGATGCTTTTGGAGATGGATTTGTTCAAGGATTTTTGACAGGCTTTGCATTTGGAGCGATTACGGGTGGGATTCAAGGATATAAAAATGCACAAGGAGTCTATGCTAATGAATGGACAGGAAAATTATATAGAAATGAAAAAACTTATAATGTTCCATCGTTAAAGAAAATTTCTATTGATAATAATAAGGATGCATATTGTACATCAAATGCTTTTGAATATGCAGATAATGGTCATGGAAATAGAAGTAGGTTTGATTTTAGGAAAGCAACAAATTCTGTTGAAGGCATAGACCCAAGTAAGATGGCGAAAGCTACAGGAATTCCAATTAATATGGAAGGAAAAGTTACTGATTTATCATTTTATAATAATCTAGGATTTGATCTGGAAAATGGTAAAGAATTAATAGGGGTTATATCTAATGGAGTTACAGGGCAAGGACATACTGTAAATATTACAAAGATTGTAACAGCTGAAAAATGGAAAGTTATAGGTGGAGGTTATAAACCTGTTCTAAAAGCTAGCTCGATATGGGACCCAGTAAAGGGTCATGTTTCAGGACCTTCTTATTTTCTAAAAATAATATCATTATATTAAAAATAATAAATATGTTTAAAAATATTCTAATTAGTTTTATGCTAATAATTCCATTATGGGGCGTTGCACAGAATTGTGAAGAGATGTTTATAAAAAGAATTACAAAAGAATATGCTTCGATACACAAATCATTTGTTAAAATCTCTTCAGAAGTATTAAGAAAGTATGATGTAAATATGTGTAAAAATGATACTCTAAAAGTTATTTTTATTCCAAATTTACTTGTAAAAAGTAAAAGAAAACTTAAAAAAAATATTGATAAAGAAAATTTCTTTTGTTACCTTCCAGATGTAACAATATTTGAGTTTGAAGAAAGTATTGTTGTACAAGATTCAATATTGGGTTATATTCTACATTCTTTTGATGAAAAGCTTTGTTTTGATACAATTTATCCTTACAAAAATGGATTAGATTTAGTTTCAAAAAGAATTATTGAAATAGCTCCGGATATTGTTTTTCGGATTTATTATATTGGAGGATATTGGATGATAAAAAATAATGAGTTAGAAGTATTAACATTTGAAGAAAAAACACAAGAATTAAAACTTTATGATGCAAGAGATTACATAAATGAAATTAGTGAACTTGAATTTGAAAAGCTCAATGGTTTGAGGAAGTTTGATATTTTAAGTTATTGATATGTAGTAAATTGAATAATATTCTTGCTGGTAATTAAAAATATATTGTTATAGTTTTAAATAGTCTCTAAATGGGGAAGTTGATAATTAGGAATAGATCTTTTGGTAAAAATGGTAGTTATCCGGCAAATTATGATGATTTGGGCGTTATGCTTGAATATGGGTATGCGCTTATAGGACTAGTTCCAAATGGAGAAATAATTGGGCAGGGACATACGGTAAATATTATCCGAATGGAAGTGGCCAATAAATATAACATATTTGGAGGTGGATACAAGAGGGTTTTATATTCAACTTCAGTGTGGGATCCTGCTCCAGAATTAGGACATGTTTCAAATGGACCAACTTATTTTAGTAAAATTATAATGCTTTATTAATATGAAGAAATTTTTTTTGATAGTGATTGTATTGGGTTTGACATCTTATTGTTGTTTTGCACAGTTTTTTGAAGAAACTTATGATCTTTTTGCTCCTTTAGATAAAAAGGAGAATGTAAAATGCATTACAGAGTATAATCGTTATAAAGGATATAAAGTTGAATATTTATTCAATAGGGAAGGATATCCAGTAGAAGAAAAATATTATTATAAAGGCTCCCTTTATGCACATTGCATATATATATATATATACGGATTCTACCATCACAGTAACAATGAAACCTTTGATTAAAGGGTATGGATCTAAAGATTCTGTAACGTTTTATTTTCGAGAAGATGGTAAATTTTATAAGCAGGGATCAGGTAGTTCAGTCACAAATTATTTTTATAAAGGGGATTTGCTCATAGGGATTGAGTTCAATCTACTTGTTGTTATACGGGATACTAATCATTTTGTGACAGATTCTATCTATGGTAATAATTTTAGCTTCCTTGATTATAATGATAAAGGACAACTTGTGAGAGCTACAGCAAGCGATAGTCTTAAAATAGTAACAGTACAATATAAATATAACAGGAAAGGATATTTGACAGATTATATCTATGAGCAAAAAAAATGTATTATTTTAGATAAGGCACCTTTTTATAGTTGGAAAAGGTTGGAGAGATATCATACAAAATATAAAAAATTTGATAAATATGGCAATTGGAGGAAATGTTATTTTATGACACCATTGGGAAGACGATTTTATGAAAAGAGAGTAATAGAATACTGGGAAGATAAATAATTTAGATTTGATAATCAATTTTTCATATAATTTTATTTTACAGCAATACTGGTGTGCTGAAAACAAGATTAATGTTATGCAGGAACAGCAATTGACCTATAACAATTTTGGCAAGGTAAGCCGGATAGCTCAGGGGAGCAACAGTGTAGACTTTGTTTATGGCGTTGATGGGCAACGGATAAAAATGGATAAAAAGCTAAATGGGATAAATACGATCAAGTATTACAGTGAAAACTACGAGGAGAAGAATGGCGTTGGTTATGATTATATTTATACCCCGGCAGGCTTAAGTGCGATAGCGGTGAACAGAAATCTTTTTTAGATTGCTGAAAATAATTAAAATTATTAATTTTGCACTTGTTAATGTAAATTTATATGTTATTACCAGTTAAAAATATCATCTTTGATTTTGGCGGTGTTCTCTACGATATCGATTTCGGGCGTTGTGCCGAAGCGTTGAGAGCATTCGGCGTTAGTGATTTTGAACAGTATTTGACAAAAGAAAAACAGCATCTTGTTTTTGATTTGATTGATATCGGAAAGATTAGTCCCGAAGATTTCAGAAGTCAAATCTGTGAACTTATTTCAATGAATCTTTCGGCTGAAACCGTTGATGCAGCTTGGAATGCGTTGCTGATTGGTTATAAAGACAAAAGTATGCAAGTGCTGCCAAAAATTAAAACGCATTATAAAATATTTTTGTTGAGCAACAGCAATCAGATACATTATAATCATTTTCTTCCCTCGCTTACAAGAGATTACTGTTATAAAAGTTTTGATGATCTTTTCAACAAAGCCTATTTTTCACACGAGATGCATCTGCGTAAACCCGATCCATTGATTTTTGAGACATTGCTGAAAGAGCAACAGCTTGTTGCTGCAGAAACATTGTTTATTGATGATCTTTTGGTAAATGTGGAAGCCGCCAGAAATGTTGGCCTGCAGGGTTATCATCTGGATTTGGATAAAGGGGAGAGTGTGGAAGGAATGTTTGATGAGGATGGGAGGTTGAGGGTAACGAGTAACAAGCGACAGGATAAAAGATAAAGAAGATAAAAAGGATAAATGCCCTGCGGGCGATAAAGGATAAATTTATTACCTTTATCCTTTTTATCTTCTTTATCTTTTTATCTGTTATTCATTTGTCCGGATTTTTTCGTATCTTTGTAAAAAAAAAGACAAAATCATGAGCAATAACAATCCTGTTGAGCAGCAAATCAATGTTGAACTGAATGCCGAAGTAGCCGAAGGCACTTATTCTAATCTTGCGATCATTACCCATTCACAAGCCGAATTTATTGTAGACTTTATCCGTGTGATGCCCGGTGTGCCGAAGGCTAATGTTAAATCAAGAATTATTTTAACTCCTCAACATGCCAAACGTTTGTTAGCTGCATTGAACGACAATATTGAAAAATACGAAACGCAGTTCGGAAAAATTCAAGAGCCTGTAGGTGCCATGAACTTCAAACTAAACGTGCCTACTGCCGAAGCGTAATCTGGATTTATGATATATGATGTATGATTTGTGCGGTGCATCGCGAACTAATCACTCGTCACTCGTCACTCATCACTCATCGCTCATCACTGTCATCATGAACATTTACAAATATATTCGTCTTTTTACCAAGATAAAAAGTTCGCGGTTGAAAATGTGTGGCATTTTGTTGCTGCATCTGTTCAAGCGACGGTATATTGGTGTATTTGTCGATCCGGTGTTGGCGTGTAATTTGCGTTGCAGGATGTGTTATTTCAGTGATGAAAATAAACGCAAGGAGATGAACGGCGTGATGACGGAAGCGCAGCTGAATGCGATTGCGAAAGCATTGTTTCATCGTGCATTGAAACTACAGATAGGTTGTGGTGCCGAACCCACGTTATTTGCACATCTCAATAACTTGATAACACTGGGGAAACAACATAGAGTGCCTTATATTTCCATTACTACCAATGGGCAGCTGATTGATGAAAAAATATTGGTAAATTATATTCATTCGGGGTTGGACGAACTCACGCTTTCCATGCACGGCGTGGAAAAGCTCACGTATGAATATCTGATGGAAAATGCGGAATATGAAAAATTCTTGAATTTGCTTTCTTCATTTAGGTCAATAAAATCAAAGTATCCCGGTTTTAAAATACGTATCAATTATACGATGAACGAACTGAACTTTGCAGAACTTGGTAATTTGTTTTCGTTGGAAGGAGCCGATTCTATTGATGTTTTGCAGCTTCGCCCCATACAAAAAATAGGAGAAAGTGCATATGATAATTTCAGTCATCAGGCGATAGCAGAACATTATGATGAAGTAATCAATAAGCTGAGAACCTTATGTGAAGTAAAGAATATTGTTTTTATCGCTCCTAATAAATCAAGTTTTGTGGAATATGAAAACGAAAATACTTCGTCGGATCAATTTGTGGAAGCAACCTATTGCTATGCTTCTCCGCGATTTTGCTGGAAAGATGGCTTCGACCCATTTACCGACACATTTGAATCTTATTCAAAAAAACATAAATTAGCTTGGAAATATTTTAAAGGAATATTTATTAAAGAAGCTGATTTGACAGAGCAGGTTACTAAAAAATTAAAGTATGATATTAATTAGGTACGAGGTGCGAGGTGCGAGGTACGAGGTAAAGGGTGCAGGATTATGCCATGCATCGCGCACCCCGCACCTCGTACCTCGTACCCCGCACCTAATACCTTGCACCATCAAAAAAAGACCAACTGAAATTTACAGTTGGTCTTTTTGGTATTGGACGTATGCCTACAAGCGTTCCAATTCAACGGTGAAGTGACGCATCAATTCTGCTTCTTTAACGATTTTTACACCGCGGGTAATTTTGTCGCGGCGATCATAAACATTTTTCAATGCAGCTGCAATCACATCCATATGATTGTTGGTGTAC
>JAVBPN010000141.1:0-16090 GCA_031549585.1 Bacteroidales bacterium | reverse complement strand
ACAAGCAAAAGGTTCAGTCGCTTGATTTCATCAATGCGGAAGTGGAAAAATATGAGTATGTAGCAACTTCTGAGTCAAAAAGAGTACACATATCAAAATCATCTGAAAATCATACATTTCATACAGATAAAACATTATTGTCGCGGGTTATCAGCAATATGATTAAAAATGCATTGGAAGCTGAATCGCCCGGATCATCTGTAGAAATCGGCGTTCAAAAATCAGACAATATGCTGCATTTTTACGTTCACAACAAAAGTGTGATCCCCAAGATGGATGCATTAAAAGTTTTCCAAAGGTCATTTTCTACCAAAGGCAATAACCGGGGATTGGGAACGTATAGCATTAAATTCCTTACCGAAAAGTTCCTGAACGGACAAGTTGGCTTTGTAAGCACACCAGAACAAGGTACTACGTTTTCGGTTAAAGTACCAATAGAAGAAATAACAGAAAATCAATAACTATTCCTCTTTTCATTAAAAAACGCCCCAAGGAAAATCCCTCGAGGCGTTTTTTGGTTTAGGACATTCATCTATTTTACATCTTGAATATCTTTCAAGAAAAGCGTATGCGGATCGGCATACATTTGTCTCATCTGATTTTTCATTTCTTCTCTTCTCCGTTCATACATTGGATTTGAAGCCATACCAGCAGGCATAGGCCTTCTGGGAGGAGCATTTCTCCATGTCAGGAAGTAAGATACTTTATATTTTCTCAAGATATTTACCATATCTTGACTGGTATTACCACATTCACTCAAGGCAAATAATTTACCTTTTTCCTGAGCGAGTTTTGAACCAAAATCCAATGCGTTATCAACCAAAACATTGAATTCCGGGCCTTGACCATACCAATCTATCGATAACATATCAATATATTCGTCACCGGGATATCCACGCATGAAATCTTCCAATGAGTATACTTTATCTGTGTTATAAGCAAATAAAATATTATGTAATCCTTTATTTCTCAAATAGTCAACTGTATATCTCCATAATGCAGCATATTCTTCGTCAGTACAACGTTCACGCCCCCACCAAAAGAATGTTCCTGAATGTTCGTGGTACGGACGGAAAATGAAAGGGATCAATTTTCCATTATCATCTGTCCAAGTCTTAAAATAATTAGCCAAAATATCCAACCAACCATTGAACATGGCATGATTTTCACCACCGGGAAGAATAGATTTTACTGCATTCAACGAATCAGCTTTGATTTCAAAATTCTTAACTGATTCGGATTCGCTATATCTTCCTGAAGTGAATTTCTTGATATCCCAAGCAGAACCTGGGCCATTGGGCGATATGTCACGGCCTGTCCATTGCGAAGTGATCGGATTGATTGCATGCCAGCTAACCGTGATCACACCATTTTGCTTATGAAAAAATTTCACTTGTTCGGTAATTTGCACAAAGGAAACAGAATCGAGGCTGCGTTCTTTTCCGGCTTCAATTTCACCAAGCTCAAATCCGGCAACACCGGGATAATCGCCCACAGTTTCTTTTACATCCGAACGTCCCGGCTCATACCACCATGTAGAACCACACATTAAATCGTCCTGATGCCCATACATCACACCTTTATCTTGTAGTTTTAATAAGCGTTGAAAAAAAGCTTTGGCTTCAGGGGTTGCCTGAGGGTCGACCGCATGAAACTTCGATGAAGAAGATGAAGTACAAGCAGCAAAAAGAAAAGCAAGCACAATAAGATAACCGTATTTTTTCATGATTTGTTTAATTTGATATTTTATATATTCGTTTTTTCCAAGCTGTAAAGGTACAACATTTTTTTACGCAAGAAATCTGAATTTTCATTTTATGTCCATCATAACATGCTAACAAGAGCGCCCCAAAATAATTTTGGGGCGCTCTTAATATTTTCTGTTATTTATTTGACACCTTGAATATCTTTCAAGAAAAGCGTATGCGGACTTGCATACATGGTCTGTAATTGTTCATTATTTCTCGGCCTTCTACGCGCCGGATTGGCTTGATACCTGTTTCTCCATGTCAAGAAATACGACACTTTATATTTTGATAAAATGTCAACCATATCCTGACTGATATTTCCACACTCACTCAAGGCAAAAAGTTTGTTTCTGTTTTGAGCCTCTGCCGATCCGAAACGAATCCCGTTATTTACCAATACATTGAATGCTGGACCTGAACCATACCAGTCTATAGCAAGCATGTCAATGTATTCATCGCCCGGATATCCACGCATAAAGTCTTCCAACGAATATACTTTATCGGTATTATAGACGAATAGAATATTATGTAACCCTTTTTTCCTCATAAAGTCGACTGTATATTTCCATAGTGCTGCATATTCTTCGTCGGTGCAACGGCCACGCCCCCACCAAAAGAAATCACCTGAATGTTCATGATATGGACGGAAAAGGAATGGGATTAATTTACCATCGTCATCTTTCCATGTCAAAAAATAATTGGACAAGGTCTCTAACCAGCCATTGAACATGGCATGATTTTCACCGCCAGGCAGAATAGATTTGACTGCATCAAGTGAGTCTGGAGATAATGCTTTGATTGGCCCGGGAAGATTTTTAACATCCCAAGCAGAACCCGGTCCATTAGCTGTTTTTACACGACCTTCCCATTGTGAGGTAATTGGATTAACCGCATGCCAACTAATGGTGATCACTCCATTTAGCTTATGAAAATATTTCACTTGCTCGGTAATTTGGACAAAAGAAACTGAGTCGAGGCTGCGCTCTCTTCCTATTTCAATTTCACCAAGTTCAAACCCGACAACGGCAGGGTAATCGCCAACGGCTTCTTTAACATCAGAACGGCCGGCCTCATACCACCATGAAGAACCATACCTCAAATCATCTTGATGACCATACATCCCACCCTTATCCTGCAATGTCATTAAACGTTGGAAAAACGCTTTGGCTTCGAGAGTGGCTTGTGGATTGGCTGGCTTGTGCTCTGGTGAAGAAGTACAACCAATAAAAAAGAAAACAAATGCAACGAGATAACTATACTTTTTCATAATTTGTTTAATTTGATAATTTTAAGTATTCGTTTTTTCAAGTGGTAAAGGTACATATTTTAGCGAAAAAATCCGATCTTTGTCTAAACTTGAAAAAAATAATATCGATCGATTTGTTATCATTTTGTCTGGATAACGATTGTGGTCATTATATGAGAATCACCTTACTGAAGTTACTTATTGTATGAAATATTAAACAATTGTATACTCTCTCCACAAATTGCTTCTCAATACGAATAAACCGACTCAATATAATATATGATATTAATTATCAAACATATGTACATATGACAGTGATAACCTGACAAAAATTCAGTCTTTTTACATATCTTATTCTTGATAAAAAAATAACGCTGAATATTAATAATTTATATTTATATCTAAGTTGAGCTGGAACATTTTCACCACTTATTGCGTTAATTTTTGTTAAGTTGAATGTTTGTCTATAAAATCGGTGTCATTTTTGCAAGGGGTTTATAAAAGTTATTCAACCTATTTTAAATAGGCACATTTAATAGATATAAAAATAAATTGTATGAAAATTAAAAATTTAATCATTACGCTAATCGTTGCCATATGTGGAGGCTTGATTTCTGTTGTTATTTATTCTCAAATTCATGATAATGGAAGCGTGTCATCTTACCAGCAATCGGCCGCAAGCCCTGTATATTTTGCTGCTTTAGGCGACAAAGAAATTCGTGATGTATCATATCCCGATTTGACATTTGCAGCCGAACGCGCTATTCATTGCGTAGTACACGTGAAAGTGAAATCAATGCAAAATGTATATTCGGGCAATCCTTTTTATGAATTCTTCTATGGTTACCGCGAGCAACGCCAAGTGCCCCGCGAAGGATTCGGATCCGGAGTTATTATTAGTAACGACGGCTATATCATTACCAATAATCACGTAATTGATAAAGCTGATGACATCGAGGTCACATTAAACGATAAACGCGTATTTACCGCCAAATTAATCGGAGCTGATCCGACCACTGACCTTGCTTTGCTGAAAATAGACGAATCTAATTTACCATTTCTCACTTATGGCGATGCTGAAGCGTTGAAAGTAGGCGAATGGGTATTGGCCGTTGGAAATCCATACAACCTAACATCTACAGTAACTGCCGGTATTGTCAGTGCCAAAGCGCGCCAATTGGGAATCCTTGCTAGTCAAAGCCAATTAGGAATCGAAGCATTTATACAAACAGATGCTGCTGTAAATCCCGGCACTAGTGGTGGCGCATTGGTCAATACACGTGGCGAGTTAGTTGGCATCAATACGGCCATAGCTTCACAAACAGGCTCATATTCAGGAAATTCATTCGCAATACCCGTGACCATTGTGCAAAAAGTAATTGTTGATTTGAAAGAATATGGATATGTACAACGTGCTATGCTCGGCGTCAGAATCCAAGAAATCAATTCTGAGTTTGCCAAAAAGAAAGGGATTGATAAGATTGAAGGCATCTATGTGGCTGGCGTCGAAGATAATGGAGCAGCAGTGGAAGCCGGAATTAAAGAAGGAGATATCATTAAAGCCATTAATAATGTCCCTGTTAACAGCTATTCTGAGCTTCAGGAACAGTTAAGTAAATACCGTCCTAATGATAAAATAAATTTATCTGTAGAAAGAGATAAAAAAACGCAACAATTTGAGGTAGTTTTACGTAATATAGAAGGTACTACTCAAATTTTAAGAGGAGAATCAAACGCCATTCTTGGCGCGAAATTTGAGGGAATAACCGACAAGGATAAAAAGAGCCTGAATATTAATTCCGGAGTTAAGGTAAAAGACGTTGGTAATGGCAAGTTACAATCCATTGGAGTACGTAATGGGTTCATAGTGACAGCCATAAATGATAGGCCTGTAAGTTCTGCAAATGATATTCAAACTGCTTTATCGGGAGTTCCTTCTAAGGGTAGGGTCGTTATTGACGGAATTTACCCTAACGGACAAGTTACGTATTATGTATTCGCTAAATAATTGGAGCACAAATGTGCTTCCTATTTAGTATTATTTTGTAAAAATTCCATAAAAAGGATGAGACAGTTAAAAATCACAAAATCAATTACCAATAGGGAAAGTGCATCATTAGATAAGTATCTGCAAGAAATAGGGAAAGAAGAGCTGATCACAGTCGAAGAAGAAGTTGAATTGGCTCAAAGGATACGCAAAGGTGACCGGACCGCATTGGAAAAGTTAACCAGAGCTAATTTACGATTTGTGGTTTCCGTAGCAAAACAATACCAAAATCAAGGGTTGAGTTTACCTGACTTGATCAATGAGGGAAATTTGGGATTGATAAAAGCCGCTGAAAAGTTTGATGAAACACGCGGATTCAAATTTATTTCCTATGCCGTGTGGTGGATCAGACAATCTATTTTACAGGCTTTGGCCGAACAATCACGTATCGTTCGCCTTCCTTTAAATCAAGTAGGTTCTTTGAATAAGATCAACAAAGCTTTTTCCAAATTTGAACAAGCCAATGAACGTATACCTTCAGCTGAAGAATTGGCAGACGTCTTAGAGTTAACCAAAGAAAAGATAGCCGATACCATGCGTGTATCAGGACGGCATATTTCCGTAGACGCTCCGTTCATTGAAGGTGAAGACAACAGCTTGTTGGATGTTTTGGTAAACAACGATTCTCCTGTAGCCGATAGGGCATTGATTAGTGAATCGTTGGTGCGGGAAATCGAACGGGCCTTGGCTACGCTTACCGAAAGAGAAAGGGATATCATTAAATTGTTCTTCGGAATTGGCGTTCAAGAAATGACTCTTGAAGAAATCGGCGAAAAATTTGGATTGACGAGAGAACGTGTTCGTCAAATCAAAGAAAAAGCCATACGCAGATTGCGTCATACATCACGAAGTAAGTTATTGAAGGGTTATTTAGGATAAAACCTAAGTTTACGTTAAAAACCTCCCAACCTCAATAAAACAATAAGGGTTGGGAGGTTTTTTATTGTCCTAAGTTTACGAAAACCACTTTTGTTACATGTTCCTTTAATTATGATCTATTCACGAAGTATTTAATTGATTGCTTTTTCATATATTTGTAAAATATTATATTATATATGTCTGTTTGTTTCAACATGAAAAAACATATTCCAAACAGCATTACCTGTCTAAATCTATTTGCGGGGTGCTTATCAATCATTGCTTCGATGAATGGTCAGCTGGCAATGGCTGCCTATTTTATTTTTGCTGCAGCTGTTTTTGATTTTTTTGACGGCTTTGCTGCCCGCATGCTGCATACACATTCTGCTATCGGCAAAGAATTAGATTCTTTGGCCGATATGGTTAGTTTTGGTGTAGCACCTGCATCTATTATGTTTTCGTTAATTCAACAAGCAGCATTGAGTCATGACCTTTCCATTGAAATGTTTCATTCGGGATGGATTTTGTCCTTACTTGCATTTGTCATAGCCATTTTTTCGGCTATACGTTTGGCAAAATTTAACTTAGATACGCGGCAAGCCGAATCTTTTATCGGATTACCCACACCAGCTAATGCCCTATTTATTTGCTCATTAGCCTTTCCGTCGGAAATCATGTGGATCAATTCTTTGATTTCCAATCTACCGTTTTTGCTCATATTAACGATTATTTTATCCTTTTTATTGATTGCTGAATTACCTCTTTTTTCACTGAAATTCAAATCATTTGGTTGGAAGAACAACCAGATTCGTTATATTTTTATAGCCATATCCGGCGTGATTCTTGCTTTCTTTAAATGGCAAGGGCTGTCTATTGTCATTTTAGTATATGTTCTTTTGTCTGTAATACAGTTGTTCAATAAAAAGTAAAATATCTTATAAACATTATGTGGCTTGGGTTGTAGTATAATCACAAATGAATTATTTAGCTCACACATACCTATCTGGTGAAAACGATAGCATAAGAATTGGGAATTTTTTAGGCGACTGGGTAAAGGGAAGCGACTACCTGAAATACCCTGAAGAAATCCGAACAGGGATTCTTTTGCACCGGAATATTGACTCATTTACAGACAGCCATCCGATTGTACAGCGAAGCGCAAGACGCTTTATTCCACGATATGCAAAGTATTCTGGCGTAGTGATCGACATTTTTTATGATCATTTTTTAGCCAAAAATTGGAGCGACTTCCATAATTCTTCATTGCACGATTATGTCAATCGTATGTATAACGTGATGTTGAATCACGCAGATATTCTTCCCGAACGTCTAAAACTTTTTTTACCCGGGTTCATGAAGGAACGGTGGATTGAACGTTATGCAACTATCGATGGTATTAAGGATGTATTGGACGCCATGTCCAAAAGCACTTCATTGCCTAATGAAACAGTATTTGCCATCAGCGTGATGGAAGCTTATTATGATGATTTTCGTCATGAATTTTACGATTTTTTCGGACAAATTATTGAATTTGTAGAAGAAAAATTCATGATTTCTGTCAGTCAGCACGTTGCGTAAATTCAATTTTTTTGAATTTACGTTTGATTATGGATTTTGTCCGCAAATCATCCGCCATTTATCATGTATATCTTTATGCAAGGTAACATGTTCATAACCGGCGGCATTCAATATTTCTTTTATCTCCTGAGGATATAATTCATTGATTTCAAAAAATATCTTACCCCCCCGGTTTAGATATTTTCGGCCTAAAGTAGCTATATGTCTGTAAAAAATCAACGGATCATCGCCGGAAGGAAACAATGCTAAATGAGGTTCATATTGAAGGACATTGGAGTGCATTTTTTGCTTTTGAGATGATAACACATATGGAGGATTGCTCACAATTACATCAAAATAATCTTCATGAAACGGCAACTGATCGTTTAGTATATCTCCATGTATCGTATGAATATCCACATGATTACCCTTTGCATTTGTCTGAGCAATGATCAACGCGGGCTCTGAAACATCCATTGCCCAAACTTTCGATCCAGAAAGATGCTTGGCCAACGACACCGCAATACATCCGCTTCCTGTACCAATATCAAAAATGGTGGGTGTCAAGCCAGAATATTCACGAACGATCCAATCAACCAATTCTTCCGTTTCCGGCCTTGGGATTAATACATCAGGCGTTATTTGAAAGTGTAATCCGTAAAATTCGGTTTCACCAAGAATGTATTGAATGGGACAATGTTTCTCAAGTTCACCAATCACTCGCTGCAATTGGGATGCTATGTTTTCAGAGATTTCATCATTAGTATGTAAATGAATTTCTATTGGGGAAAAGCCAAAAAAATGACGAAAGACGATCCGGATCAGGCTCTCAAGCTCTTGCCGTGAGTAAAGGCCGGACAATCGATCCTGTATCAACGCTATATGTTGTGAAATATTAGCCATTTACTGTAATCTAAGCATTCTGTTAGTGTCGTCATTGCGAGCGTAGCGAAGCAACTAAGCGACGCGATCTCACCGAAGGTAATCTATTCGATTATCAGATAGATTGCTTCGTCGCTCCTCCTTGCAATGACGGCGGAATAAGAGTTATTTGCGAGTTGACTCAACACTAGTTCTATTCTTCCAAAAAATAAAGCACGAACCGTTCAGATTCGTGCTTTCTATATATCACTTTTAAATTTTTACTTTTTGATACCCATTTTGGCTTGTACCGCCGGCAATAAATCTATAGCATCTAATGACTTATATAACATCATTCCCGGTGATGAATCTAAAACATAAGTAATATTTTGTTCTTTGGCAACATCTGCAATGGTTTTGGTTATCTTATCGGTAATAGGCGACATCAGATCGCTATTTTTCTTACTGATTTCTTCTTGGGCGCTTTGCTCAAATGTCGACATATTGCGTGACATATCTTGCAATTCCTGTTCCCTGGAAGTACGTACCAAATCTGTCAAATTTTTACTATTTGCTAAATAATCTTGGTACTTTTTATTGAATTCGACTTGTAGCAATTCGTATTCTTGGCCCAGTTCTTTTTGCAAGGCTTCCAACTCTTTCACAGCAGCATCCCGCTCCGGCATGGTCATAATCAAATCTTGTGTATTGATATGTGCAATCTTAAGCGCGGTCTGAGCATATGCTTCTCCACAGCAAAAAAGAACAGCAACAACAACGATCTTAATCAGGTTCTTCATTTCTATTATTAGATTTAAGTTTTGATGCAAAAATAGATATTTATTTAATTTTTATATCGCTTTTAAATTTTTACTTTTTGATACCCATTTTAGCTTGTACTGCCGGCAACAAATCTATAGCATCTAATGACCGATACAACATCATTCCCGGTGATGAGTCCAAAACATAAGTAATGTTTTGTTCTTTGGCAACATCTGCAATCGTTTTGGTTATCTTATCGGTAATAGGCGCCATCAGATCGCTATTCTTCTTGCTAATTTCTTCTTGGGCGCTTTGCTCAAATGTCGACATATTGCGTTGCATAGCTTGTATTTCCTGCTCTCTGGAACTACGAACCAATTCTGTCAAATTTTTACTGTTTGTCAAATAATCTTGATATTTTTTATTTAGTTCGACTTGCAGTAATTCATATTCTTGAGACAGTTCTTTTTGCAAAGCTTCCAACTCTTTCACAGCAGCGTCCCGCTCCGGCATGGACATAAGCAAATCTTCTGTATTGATATGTCCAACCTTAAGTGTGTTCTGAGCATATGCTTCTCCACAGCAAAAAAGAACGGCAACAATAACGATCTTAGTCAGGCTCTTCATTTCTATTATTAGATTTAGTTTTGATGCAAATAGATATCTATTCAATTTTTATATCCTATTTATATCCTAATTTTTCAAGGACCTCATCACTTTGGTCCTGTCTTGGATTTGCATACAAAATAGTTGCATCTGCCGATGTATCAAAAATTGCAGCATAGCCTCCTTCTACAGCAAGTTCTTTGACCGCTTTGTATACTTCATCCTGTATTGGTTTCACCAATTCATCTTGTTTTTTAACAAGCGTTCCCGAAGGGCCAAAGTAGTTCTGTTGAAGTTCTTTCACTGCTTGTTCTTTTTTGATGATCTCCTCTTCCCTTGTTTTTCGCATTTCTTCGGAAAGCATTACTTTTTCAGTTTGGTAATTTTTGTATAAGGTTTCCACTTCGCCATAACGAGTTTCCACCTCCTTCTGCCAATCAGCTACCAATTTATCCAATTGAGCTTGAGCCGATTTGTATGCAGGTATGTTGTTCAGAATATATTCCGTATCCACAAAAGCAAATTTCTGTGCAACTGCCGGAATAGATACCAAACCGACTAACATTACAAGAATCACTATCTTTTTCATGATTGATATATTAAATTAAACTAAAATTGCTGTCCAAGAATAAATTGGAATTGCTGTTTTGAACCTGGCGCCGGATCAAACCCAAAGCCCCAATCAAGACCTAACATTCCAAACATGGGTAGAAACGCCCGGATTCCAAAACCTGCCGTCCGTTTCAAATTGAATGGGTTATAGTCCTTAAATTCATACCACGCATTTCCTGCTTCTATAAAACCAAGTACGTAAATAACCGACATGGTTTGATTCATGACCGGATAACGCACTTCTATGTTTGCCTTGGTATAAATATTGGCTTTGTTATAATAATTATCGCCACTTCTTACCCTCGGCGTTAACGCACCATCGTTATACCCTCTCATAGAAACAATATCTATGCCATACATTTGATATGTTTGCATACCCGATCCTCCCATGTCAAATCCTTCGTAAGGAGAGAAACCGACATCTTTATTGAAGTATCCCAAGTAACCAAATTGATAATTGGTAGCTACGACAATTTTGTCGATCACATTCAGATACCAAGCCGCTTTGAATTTCCATTTATGATATTCGATCCATTTATATTTTTCGGACACTTTAGCGGTCTTATAATCCACACCATTAAAGAGTGACCATGGCGGAGTAATATTGAGGCTTAATGATATATTTGACCCGCTTTTGGGGAATATATTTTGATCCTGAGAACTCCTCGCTAATGTGATACCAAAATTAATGTTGTTAGACGCTCCTGTCCTAAACGGCAAACTATAATATCCACGCCCGTCCCAATCATTAACCTTATAACGCATATACGAAACATCGGTAGAAAGCGCGAAATAGTCATCCGGCCATTTCAAATAACGCCCCAAACCAACTGTGATACCCGACGATTTGTAATATTGATTGGCTCCAGAACCAGTATCCCAATAATAAGAACGATTCGTCATTTTGGAGTGATAGAGCGATACAGACAAAGCATTCCTCCGTTTACCACCTAACCATGGTTCGACAAATGTAATATTGTATGCTTGATAGTAACGTCCATTAGATTGCAATGACAAACCGAGCGTTTGCCCGTCACCAGATGGCACAGGACGCCACGCTTTGGGGTCGAGCATCCGACTTGCAGCAAAGTTATTGAATCGAACCCCTACCCGTCCGATAAACATTCCTCCTCCAA
Organism: Bacteroidales bacterium; assembly: GCA_031549585.1. Classification (GTDB taxonomy): domain Bacteria; phylum Bacteroidota; class Bacteroidia; order Bacteroidales; family UBA4181; genus JAIRLS01. Next base: position 4,657 of record JAVBPN010000141.1, on the reverse strand, counting down.
AACCAGCAGAAAGCTCCAATTGGTCATTGGCCTTTTCTTCCAACGGGAAAATTATATCTACTGTTGCATTCTGGGGATTGGGTTGTATATCTGGCTGCAATTTTTCAGGATTAAAGTGCCCCATTGTTGCCAATTCCCTGACATCTCTCATCAGATAAGCCCTACTGAATAAATCGCCCGGAAGTGTCCTGAGTTCCCTACGAGCCACATGTTCATTAGTTTTGAGATTCCCTTTAATTATGATCCGGTCAATGGTTGCTTGCTCTCCTTCATAAACCCGCATTTCGATATCAACAGAATCTTTGTCAATACGAAGTTCAACAGGAGTAATATTAGAAAATAAATAACCATAGTCAGTATATAATGTAGACACAGCATCGTCATCTTGATTCAACCGTTTTGCCAAACCGTATTGGTCATACACATCGCCTTTGTTATACCTTAAGGCTCTTTGTAAAGCATCAGTAGAGTATTTGGTATTTCCTACCCAAGTAATGTTCCGGTAATAATATTTTTCACCTTCACTCACACGAATATGCAGAATAATGCGATTTGATTTGATGAATGTGATGGAATCGTTATCTATTTTGAAATCACGATATCCATTTTTATTGTAAAATTCGGCTAACTTGGTACGATCTTCTTTAAATTCGCTTTCGATAAATTTTTTGCTTTTGAAAAAGTTCGGGTTCCATTTTTTCTGTTTGGTTTTCTTCATCACCCGGCGCAACTTCCAATCTCGAAATTCTTGATTACCGATGAAATCTATTTCCGATATTTTAACTTTTTCGCCTTTATCAATCAGTATTTTCAACGTTACCCGGTTGGCAAAACCAGGATCATCTTTCACAATAAATTGAGTGGAAATGTTATAGAAACCTTTTTCGCGAAAAAATTTGGAAATAATTGTCCTGTAATTGTTTAGGGCATTTTCTGTGACTTGACCTCCCGCACGAATACCTAATTTTTCATTTAAGTCTTTTAACTCGCTCTTTTTTACACCTTCTATGGAAAATGTAGATAAACGGGGACGTTCACGAAGAATGATTTCAAAAAAGGCCAGGTTGCCTTCAATTTTTGCTACAATCACCTTCACGTCAGAAAACAAACCCTGATCCCAAAATTTTTCCATAACCCTGGTGATCTCGTCTCCGGGAATAGATATCCTGCTGCCAACATTCAACCCGGACATACTGGCCAAAACTTTAGCATCCACAATTTTCACGCCGGTAACATTTACCCCGCCAATAACATATTCTTGTACATTGGAATAGTCCATTACCGGCAAGTTCGAATAATCAGGAACATCCTCTTCCTGAGCATATAATTCAAACCCGAAAAAACAAATCAAAAAAATAAGGGCTATTCTTTGCAACATATCGCTTTATGTGTGTTTGGTAATATCTGTTCGCTTGTCTTCCCAAATCGTCGTTCTCGCTGTTGGTAATCTACAATGGCCTGATAAAAATCATTTTTACGAAAATCCGGCCAAAGTACTGGTGTGAAATACAGTTCTGTGTATGCAATTTGCCAGAGCAAAAAATTACTGATCCGGTATTCTCCGCTGGTACGAATCAACAATTCCGGGTCAGGTATCTCTTTAGTCGCCAGGTAATCAGCAAAAGCATTTTCCGTGATTACACCGATATTCTTGCCTGCTTCAATTTCCTCTTTTATCTGGTTAACAGCATGTATAATTTCCCACCTGCCGCTATAATTCAGTGCAAGAATTAATGTTAATCCGGTATTACGGGAAGTAGCATCAATCGCAGCATTCAACTGCTTAAAAACAGTAGGAGTCAATTTTTCAGTTCCTCCAATGGACAGTAAGCGTATGTTATTTTTTAAAAGTGTAGGCGTTTCATCGTGTAATGACGAAACCAAGAGCGACAACAATGCATCGACCTCCTTTTTTGGCCGACTCCAATTCTCTGTAGAGAATGCATATAATGTCAAATATCGAATACCAAGCTCTGCAGCAGCCTCCACCGTTTCGCGCACCGATATAACACCATTTCTGTGCCCAAAAATACGTTGGTTGCCTTTTTTTTTCGCCCATCTCCCATTTCCATCCATAATGACGGCAACATGTTCCGGCAATTTATTTATATCTATCTGATCTTGGTATCTCATTTATATATAACCTGTTTCCTGTATGCAGGACACTCAAATCCTTTTTCAAAGATACGAAATGTAACATAAACCCCAACAAACGAATACCAATCATTATTATGCGATTTCGAATATGACCCATCCGGACCGGGATTTGTCACGCCATCCAACGTATCAGAAAAACTTTTATTCATGCTCCATTCGCATCCGATCCCTATTTGTGGAGTAATCCGGTATTTATAACCTATCCCGAAAGGAATAACAAAATGATTATCCGCATCTACCGAAGAAGACGTAATTAATGAACCTCCAATTCCGGCAAAGATATACGGAGTATGAGCTGTTTTCCATCGATTACTGATATATGGTAAAAAATTAAATTCGTATCCCAACTGAAAACTCAATATCGACGTAGAGAAATTACTTCCTCTCATTTGCTGGAAATCATTCTTGAAATCCAAATCATCACCTTTGATGGTTCCATAAAAAATATTGGCACGCAAAACATGATGTTCCGAAAAATTATGTTTGAGAAGCGCTCCAACAGAAAGCGACGGGTCATAAAATTGCCTGCGGGGATTGATATCGCCCAAATAATAGGATATACCTCCAAATACACCCAAGTCTGTTTGCGGATGAAAGGTTTGTCCTGTCACTTCAATGACAGACACAATAAGAATACCTGCGCATAAATAAAAAATGCGCTTCAAAATCCTATTTTTTTTATTTTTTGATATCATGCCTGGAAACCAAAAAACGAAACGTCAAAAGTTTCGTTTTATTGCCCATACCAATTACTTAAGATTAAAATATCCTCCTTCTACTTCCCGGTCTGGGCATAGTTGGTCCAAATTTACGAATGACATGCAAAGTTGTGACATAATATATATCGTTTGCATCTGACCAGTTGGTGGTTAACCCATCAAGATAGTCAGTCGTGGTATATCTCCCTCCTATCTCAAATCCAACAGCCCAATCATAATTAATATCCGATACAACACCGAACCCCACTGGAAAGACTGCTCCAATAGCATTGCTCTTAGTATATTCCCCGGGGATCAAACTTTTTCCATGTGTATCCAAGTTTGGGCTGGAATAAATTGCTCCCACACCCAAGTATAAATACATGCGCGTTTCCATTCTACCACCCAACCGGCCTTTATTTCTGGCCGCAATGGTACCAATGCCCTTATTGAAATGTACAAAATTCCATTCTCCTTGCACTGACAACTCGGTCATCCAAGTATTATATGAGTAACCTCTACCGTCATTTCGTTCACCTTTATCTGATCCGGTAGCCCATCCAACATTAAAATTCGCTTTTGCAGACCAAGTATTGGTGAAAAATTTACGTGCTGCCACATACAATGCCGGGCGTGTATTTGAAAATTTGATATCTTTCAGTCCAAACCAATTGTCATCATCAGGTGTACCGCCCATATCCCCAAAAACATTCAAAGCGCCAATACCTCCATGCAGCTCATAAACGCTTCGCGGTCTATTGTATTGTCCTTTAGCAAAAGAACAGCCAATCAGCAGCAAAAACGCGACTAAAGCGCCAACCTTTGTATGCATAGCTTATATTTTTCGAACAACAAAAGTAATTAAAATGAGATTATCAACAAATAAAAATCTGTTTTACAAGTTATCACGAAATATGATGAATCAATTATATTCAATTCCTGAATTTTTGTTGATACACACTTACACGATGAACTTGCCCACCTAACGGAGGATTCAATTTTGCGACATTTATTTCTATTTGATCCAATTGTGAAAAATTTTCGAATAAACTTTTCAATATTCGAGCACATAAATGCTCCAATAAATGAGATCGAATTTTCATTTCTGCTGCAACAATTTCATAAGCAGATGCGTAATTCAACGTATCATTCAAATCATCACTTTCAGACGACTTGTCCATATTGACATGTAAAGTCAGATCAACGATATACTTATTACCTATCACTTGTTCTTCTTGAAAACAACCATGATATGCATAAAATTCCATCCCTTCAATCCGGATTTTTCCCACAATCATTTTAAGTTTATAGTTGCAAATATAGCTCGAAAAATAAATCAACAAATCATTTTTATCATATTTTGCAAAATGGCTTATCAAATGCATCAATCTGATGGTAAGACTGATGTGCCTTTTTATTACATTTGTATAAATGTGCGTATATTTGACCTCAGAAAAATAAATCCATGCCAGACCAAATAGAGTTTCGTACCAATCAGTGGGATCAGGAAGATACCGAATTTGACCGTTCATTGCGGCCTGCCGGCTTTCATGACTTTAAAGGCCAATCGAAGGTGGTGGACAATTTGCAAGTATTTGTACAAGCAGCCAAAATGCGCAAGGAAGCGCTTGACCATGTGCTGTTTCATGGCCCTCCGGGATTGGGAAAAACTACATTAGCCAACATTATTTCCAACGAACTTGGGGTAAACCTAAAAGTCACCTCCGGGCCTGTGTTGGACAAACCGGGCGATTTGGCCGGGGTATTAACAAATCTCGAAAAAAACGATGTACTGTTTATCG
>JAVBPN010000056.1:0-9242 GCA_031549585.1 Bacteroidales bacterium | reverse complement strand
CGCATTTTCCGCCGGGAACAGAAAATTATGTCATGCATTCAGAAATGAACATACAGGGAACGCAGGTTTGGATCGGCGATACCACACAAAGCATCACCCCGGGCGATATGGTTTCCCTTTCCGTGCCGTTTAATTCGCAAGAAGAGGTACGTAAGGCCTTCGACAAACTGAAAACAGGCGGTAAAATACACATGGATCTTGCTCCGACATTTTACAGCCCGTTATTCGGAACGGTACAGGATAAATTCGGTGTTATCTGGCATCTGATCTGTCAATAATTTTGGCTTAAATCAGCAATATAAGGGCATCGTTATTCCCCTTTTGGATTTTTCAGGAAAACTGTTCAAATGTCAAATCATGTGACAAGTCAAATGACTTCTACAATCAGGTATGTTCAACAAAATTTGTACTTTTGATAAAAAAACAAACCAATGAAGCAAAAGAAAAACATACTTGTCATCACAGGAAGTCCACGCAAAGGAGGAAATAGCGCTTTGTTAGCCGATGCTTTTATCCGTGGTGCTCAAAATGCAGGGCATATCGTCGTCCGTTTCGATGCAGGGCGCAAACAAATCAAAGGATGTATCGCTTGCAACAAATGTTACAGTAAAGGCGATGCCTGTGTTTTTAAGGACGATTTCAACGAATTGGCGCCCGTATTGGAGATGTCTGACATGGTGGTCTTCGTTACTCCTTTGTATTGGTTTACTTTTCCGGTACAAATCAAAGCTTTCATCGACAAGATGTATGCGTTGATTGTTGGTGAGCGGACGCTGAAAGGTAAGGAAAGTATGCTGCTGGTTTGTGCCGAAACAGACGATATGACCGATTTTGAGGGAATCGTGCGGCCGTATGAATTGATGACCCGTTACCTGAAATGGACGGACAAAGGCATCCTGCTTGTGCCGGAGGTAAATAATGTTGGTGATATCCTCCAGACAGACGCTTTGGCCACAGCAGAGCAAACGTTACGATAATCTGCACCTACTCAAAAACAAAAAGTAAGTTAATCGGGATAACTTACTTTCTGTTCCGATAATCCTTGGGAAAGCGCCCAATGATTACTTCATTTTCACCATTGGCGGCAATTTGTATGTACCATCGAGTACTGTCTGGCCGGGACCATATACGCGCATGATAATAAACGGCTCGCCATCAGGCGCTGGCAACCAGTTGCTTTCTAATGCTTTGCCCGGCGAAGTCTTCGAAATATAAATATCAATACTTCCGTTGGCATTCGTTTTTAACTGCGAACTACGGCTGCCAATGGAATAACGGTTAATCGGGTTGGCCACCAGAAAACGTTGGGGCATATTGTACATCGTGATTGACCAGAAATATTTGGCCGGAGGCGTTTCTCCTTTCTTGAATGTCACTTTGTAGCTCGCATTCGCGGTGTTTATCTGATTTCCATCCGTATCCGTATGCCATGCGATATAAGTAGCTTGTGAAGCATAATTGCCGAAAATACCTTCGATCACACCAAACGTCCTTGCGATATAGTTTGTTTTCAAGGCCTCGCGCGTATTGAATAGCTCGCCCGATTTGGCTTTAGCCTGATAAGCCGCCAGTTCTTTCATAGCATCGGCTAAACCTGCTTTGATCGCCTTTTTTGTGGCAACGGTAAATTTTATGGTATCCCAAGGCATACCGGGTGCAATGCCAAGTAGGGCCATACTGTCCAGAGCAGGCTTATCCATCGCATTGGGAATAGTGAATGGCAGCGTGAAGTTCACGTATTTAAAGGCGTTGATTGTTTTCTCATCGCCCGTAGCAAAAGGAATCCAATCCACACTTTTTGCTGCTTCCGGCGCGGCTTGTTTCAAATATTCGTGCAAAGGCATCAGTTTATAGCCGGCCTGTACTTTTTGTACATTAACAAGATCATTCGGCCCGTCGGCGCCTGTTCGGGTCAATGTCCCAAGAAAATAGGAGTCACCGCGAATCACTCGCTTAACACCTTCGGGTGTGTTGCCTTTCCAATCAATAGATGCAATCAGATACGTACCGCCCCCTTGTCCGTCAATCACGGAGCCGGGACTATCGAGCACATACGCCCACAAGTCGTCCCATTGCGAAGTGTAATAGCGGTTGGCGTCTACCGGAGGCATCACAAGCACCCAAGGTTCACTGCGCAAATCTACCCACGCCCACGAATAAGGCGTATCGTTATTGGGCGATACGATGTCTTTATTGTCAGAAGTGGCAAAGCCGTAGTGGCGGAATTTTCCAAAGCCGCCCACATATTCGGGCGAAGCAGTGTTGATAGCCTGTTTGTACATCGTGGCATAATTCATGATCAGCGGATAGCTGAAGATATACGCTTGCGACGTCAACGCCTGTATCCGTTCAGGGGAAAGGTTGTTGATATCGTTCTTTTTTGAGCCCATGTTGCAGGAAACAAGCACCAAACCTGCAATTAATGTCGAAATTACGACTGAGGATAAGTTTTTTACCTTCATATTTTTTTATTCAAGTTTTAGTTTATATAAAAAACAAATATCTCAACCGGTAGTTCATCGATATAAACATTCAAACTCAATTCAGAAAGATAACCCAGATTAGAGATTCATTCAATTCATTCACATCAGTGACATTCATTTTTGTTTGAAATTGGAAAAATATATTTTTGCATTGAAAGCAAACCGTTTGCATGCGCAAACAAAAGCATCATGAAGTATTGATTTTATTCTGAAATTGAAATCATGAAACAATTATGGATCATAGTGATAATCGGGATTTTAGCCGGTTGCGGCAGTTCGGGGAATAATAAGGAATTGTCCAAGGCAGATTTGATGAAGGCGTTTGTGGAAAAGGTCGGATATGTTGAGTTGCCTTATACCCACGATTTGAATCTGGACGAAGAGAATTATCAATATTTGATCGACTCCAAAAGCACAGATACTTTGTTTTTTAATAGTTATGACAAACAAATCATTGGCGTACTTCCCAATACTTCCGGTTTCTATGCCATTTTATATTATAGCGTTGGCGATGACCTTTATCCGAGCTTGAAGACATTTTCCAAGAATGGGGAGTTGATAGACAGCAAAGAGATTTGTTACGGATTGTGTGCCGGATGTATTTGTGAATGCGATTCGTGTTCGGATATTACTTCCATAAGCCGTGACCTGAGAATCGCCATGTCGTTTTATGTGAAGGCGACAGAGTGTGACAGCACCGGGGAACAGATATCGGGCACTACGATATGCAAGGCTTATAGCACTGACGGATATATCAAGCCTGATGGAATGATCGTGCTGAACGAACGGAAGGAAATAGATTGTGAATAGGCACATCGGATTATATTGTCGATTGTTAAATAGTATAAGTACTCAGCAACAATTAGTTTATATTAAGATGTCTCGACTTCGCTCGACATGACGAGCAAACGCGCTTCCTACCCTCACAATACATTTTTCTTGTCGTCATTCCGAGTGACCCCGAGCGAAGTCGAGGGGGAATCGAGGAATCTCAAAGCGCTCAACGAGATCGGCTCCACAAATAAGTGCCTGACATGAATTAGTTTATACTACTTTATCACAAAAGGCACAAGGAACTTTGTGACCTTTGTGCAAAACTTTGTGTTCCTTGTGGTTTTCTTTTAATACGAATTAATTCTTGACACATACTTAGCATAAGTTATATATGCTTGTCGCCGAAAACAATTACATTATTCAACATGTTATAATTATAACTGCTCATTATTAAAGGGATGGGGGAGTGTAAGCCATGAACACCAAAACATCTTTACTGATACTGTTTCTCTGTATTGCTGTCAATAATTCTTTTGCTCAGCGGGAAAGGTTTCTGCAAAATGCCATTGAAAACAAGCTGGACAGGGTAGCCGCGCCCAATACGGGGCCTGTCCCCGATTATGTCGACTTGTTCTATTGGGCTGCGTCGCCCCATAAACACGATATGTCCGACAGTATTCCTGCCGGGGTGGAGGATGAAGTTCGCACCCAAGATGCCGATGTGTTTTTTATTCACCCGACTTCATACGTCGGACCGGACGAAGATATTTTGAACGGGGATTTCAACCGTATGAAATGGCTGGACAAATTAGCCCCGTTAGCCTGGAATGCCGACCTTACAGATTCCGCCATCAACAATAGAACCGATACACGGACTATACTTAACCAAGCCACTGCATTTAACGGCAGTTGCCGTGTTTTTGCTCCCCGTTACCGGCAGGCGAATATCAAAGCATTTTTTATTCCTGAATCGGCTTCCGCTCGACAGGCTTTTGACTTAGCATACGACGACATAAAACAGGCGTTTGAATACTACCTGAGTAATGAAAACAACGGGCGGCCTATTGTCATTGCTTCGCGCAGTCAAGGTACGCTTCATGCCATCCGTTTGTTGCAGGAGTTTTTCGATGGTAAACCGTTGCAATCCCGTTTGGTCTGTGCTTATCTTATCGGCCATCACCTACCTGTTGGTGTATTCAAACACATCCCCATGAGTGTAACCCCCGATGCTGTTGGTGGTTTTGTGGGGTGGCGGAGTTATCAAAAAGGGGAAATCCCCTTGAATATCAAATCGGAAAACGGAAATTCTCTATGCATTAACCCTCTCACATGGTCTGATGCGACCCAAAGGGCTTCCGTTAATCCGAGTTCGGGAATGCTATTCAACTCAACCATTATCAAATCGGAACAGTTGAAAGCGCAAATCGAACCGTCGTCCAAAATACTGTGGGTAACATGGCCTTTGATGAAAAACACCGATATGAAACAGGCAAAAAACCTGCATATATTCGATTACAACTTATTCTGGATGGATATCCGCAATAATGTGAAAATGCGGATTGAGGCATTTAAATAATCAACATTGAAAATGCTTACATTTTCAACACTTCCTGCAATTGGTTCAATGCCATCTTGTACCCTTCTTCGAATCCCATTTCAAGGATTTGCTTCATATCCTTTTCGTTTGCCGGGGTAATGGTGACGTATACCGTGGTTGTATCGCCTTTTTCCATAAATTCGTGCTGCCAGTTCATTTGGGGAAGATTGGCATTGATTACCCCGTTCTCGTCGCAAAAAGCGTCGGAAGCTTCCCAGAATTGATTGACGAGTATTTCCTTATATTGTATGATACCCCATGTCTTTTCGCCTTCGGGCGACAACATGTAATACAGCCAATGTCCGCCTTCGCGGAAATCTGCATTTTTGGTGACGGCCTTGTATGGCTTGGGTGCAAACCATTTTTCAAGTGTCGCCAGATTGGAAAACGCATCCCAAACCTTGCTCAACGGAGCATCGAAAGTAGATGAAACAAAGATTTTCTTGTTCGTGAAATCTTTATCAAAAGTGGTGGTATTCATGACAGTTTGATTATTTTAGAATGTAACAAATTCCCCCACATTTAGGTTTAAGCATCGCAGCAATATCCCCGTTCCCTTTTTATTGCTGACACTTCTGGAAAAATAAGGCCTAAAAAACTATCTAAACCATAAATGTAGACTGAATAGTTTATATGTTTGCAACATCATAACTAAAAGATATGCCATGCAAGGAAGAATGAAACAACATCAATTATCAAAAGAGGAAATTGATCATATCCTAAAAAACGAACAGGTAGGACGTATTGCTACACATAATGAAAACGGGTTTCCATATATTGTTCCTGTTCATTATGTGGTACATGATGAAAAAATATACATACACGGCCTTATAAAAGGACAAAAGATTTCGAATTTAATCAGGAATAACAAGGTTGGTTTCGAGATAGACGAACCCGGGGCAATTATTCCTGATAATGAGAATCCATGTGATACCAATACAGTGTACAGGAGTGTTGTAATTTTGGGCAATGCAAAAATGATAGACGACAGAACAGTTAAAGAAGAAATATTGCGGGCTGTTGTTGAAAAATATACTCCCCAATTATCTCATTTAAGTTTTCCTGAAAAAATGATGAAAGCGACCGGAATCATAGAAATAGAACCGATTGAAATTACAGGCAAGTATTATAAGTAACGTTTCTCAGATCCGCTTAAATTCACCAAAAATATGAGAGCGGCAAAACATTTGCCGCTCAACGTGAGGGGAGCTTAGAATATCAATTTGTTATTATATGCAAATGCTACTGCTTCGCTAACATTTTTCACATTCAGTTTTTGAAAAATATTTTTCTTGTGTGTTTTGACTGTGTTTAAATCGATGAAAAGGGTTTTTACAATATCATTATTGGAATAGCCTTGTGCAGCCAATGTAAGCACATCCTTTTCCCTGGCTGTTAGGGTCGGGATTTCCGACTCCAACCATTGTTTATTTTCAAATGAATAATGATATCTTTTCAAATCATATTCATTTTTCATCATAACATTACCCGGATTCTTGCTTGATGAAAGCGTTATCAGGCATAATGCCAGCCATATATTCCCACCGGGAGAGAGTGAAATAGGCGTAAATTTAAGATTGACCATGATTTTTTTCAGATTCGATCGAATGATCCGAAAATCATAAGAACAAGAAAGCCCTAATCTCATATCAACCGGATAATGGTAAAAAAGCTCAAAGCCTTTCTCGTTAATTTCCATTAACATTTCCAAATCCTCAGGTGTCACCACTTTTGAGTAAAAATCAGCTCCCATCTGTTGTACTTCATCGGCAGAATAATTGCAAAGGAATAAAGGATTCGGAGAAACATACATGTAGTTTTTCCTGTAATAATCAACAATATAAAAACTTTGGGGACTTATTCTGGATAAGGCTTTCAGGGATTTGATCATGGGCATAACCTCTTTGTAATCAGCCTCATTTATTACATCAACCACCTCAAATTCCTTAAAAAGGGAACTTATATCGATCTCCCCCATACAATACAGAATAACGTTACTTTTTCCAAAAATACAAATATAAAATCACACTTTTGGGCGATAGGAGAAAAAAATGCTTTGCCGTACCTTTACATAATAGAAGTCAATTTTCTTGAATAAATAGTTTAAATTTTAATGTAATAAATATGAAAAAATTAATTTTTAGTTTCCTCGCTTTAAATATGATCCTTTTTAGTTGTTCAACCAACGAACGGCCTAATGGTTGGTATTTGATCACAGATGCGGCAACAATGACGTTAGATAAAACTCCCATTATAACGGTTTCCGGCTTTGATGATGTAAAACTTGATTCAGTGCAGCAACCTGCTATAGCGGACTTGTTTCCGGGACAGGTTATTTTTCAGATTACCGGAAAAATAAAAGCGGATAAAGTAAAAAAGTTTGCAGATGCCACAGAAAAAGCCATTGACAAACAAATCGGGTTCCTGTATAACGGTGAAGTAATATCTGCACCCAGAATCAATCAACGGATTGACGGGGGACATTTTTCAATTACACCGCCATTTATGAATGACAGGGATAAAATGATGCAACTTTATGAAGACCTTAAAAAGGGTATGAAATAATTCAATTACAGCTGTAGTTAACATAAGCATTGTCCAAATCATACTTGGAACGCGACGGGCGTTAGCCCGTTTTATCCATGCGAAGCATACCATATTGACAAAATTCCGTTCAAGCGCAGCCGTTAGGCGGAGCGCGTTTATTTTGTCGAGCCGTTTTTGGTTACTTTTTGCGGCGTCAACTTAGGCGAAGCCGTTTTCATGACCGAAGGGAATAAAAAGTGACAAAAGAAACATCAATAAGTGACTTAACATTATAAATGGGTGAATTTAAAGTTCACCGGAAATATGGAGCGGCAAAACATTTGCCGCTCAACGCGAGGTCATTGATAAATTGTTTCTTCTGGAATAGTATAGAAAACCTAACAGGTCTCAAAGACCTGTTAGGAAACGCAGCATGACCTAACAGATATTGATTTCCTGTTAGGTCTCATTAACAAGAAATGTTTATGGGAGCGTTTATCCGCCTCTTTTGGGGCATAGGCTGCTGACAGTGGTTGGTCAGACCCTGTCAGCGGTGGAAGCGATAAAACAAATCAAATTTTCTTATCCCGAACTCAGGTCATTTATGTGGATACCATTTTCAATCATCATGTCCGTTTTTTACAATGCAGTCACATACTCATCCGCTACATTTGTCGTATTTTTGTAAAAATGGAAAGTTTTCAGATCATATCGCCTTCGGCGTGGTTAGCGCCTTATGTGAAGCATTATTGGTTTATGACCACCCATAATGCGGAGCAGGCATCCCAACGGATTATCCCTACCGGGATGATATGCCTGATCTTTCATCGCGGTGCACGTACTTTCTCTTCGTCAGAAAACCGGCAGCAACCACAGGCATTTGTGGGTGGGCTGGGAAATGCTTACGCCGATTTATCCTACTTTGGCCGTGTCAACATGATTTCGGTCGAATTCAAACCGGCTGGGGCAAAAGCGTTTTTCAACATCCCCATGATCGAACTGAAAGGGCAAAGTGTGTCGATCAACGATTTGAGCGATCTGCAACTGACAGAGTTGGAAGACCGATTGGCTGACACTACTGATCCGAGATCCTGCGTGTTTTTGATCGAACAATTCCTGCATAAGCGCTTTTACCGGCAGGCTGCATATAACTTGAAGCGGATCAATGCCGTCATGCAATCCATTTACAACGGGCAGCAAAGGATTGATTTGCTTGCGCAAACTGCGTGCCTTGGCTACAAACAATTCAAACGGGTATTTGCCGAATATGTCGGAGCTAATCCGAAGGATTATTTGCGCGTTGTGCGGTTTCAAAGGGCATTATATGTTTTACAAACCCGGAAAGTCACCAATCTTACCCAATTGACTTACGAGTGCGGTTTCTACGACCAGGCTCATCTCATCAAGGAATTCAAGCAATTTTCGGGATACACGCCAACCGAATACCTGGCAGTTTGCGCTCCCTGCTCCGATTTCTTTTCGTAAATTTCAAATGGTCGTTTTGGTTTTCCACCACTGTCAGGAGCTAATTTGATCGGTTCACCCCCTGACAGGGTGTGAATTTTCTGCCCTGTCAGAGGTCAAAGACCCTGACAGTGGCAAAAATCGTTAATTAAAAATACTTTTGTCGTAAAATTAGACCTAACAGGAAAGCAATACCTGTTAGGTCTTTACGCGCTTCCTAACAGGTCTCGAAGACCTGTTAGGTTTTCGATAAGAATTTACGTCTTTACGCTTGATGCACACATCGAATGGCAAGGAATATGCAAGAAATCCGGCATTCAATGTAATCGGCATCGTAACAGGATTGCAATTTTAATGGTCTAAAAATAGCAAGATTTGCAAAATGGATTCTGAAATCT
>JAVBPN010000001.1:0-4994 GCA_031549585.1 Bacteroidales bacterium | reverse complement strand
GTTAATTTCCATAGAATTAATATTGAATTCGGTGGAAATAAATTTTGCGGTGTTCAACCGCTATCTCTATCCCGGCCAATTAGAAGGTATGTTTTTTACCCTTTTTGGAATAGCTATTTCAGCCGCCGAATCAGCCATTGCTATTGCTATTATTATTAATGTTTATCGAAATATTGGAAATATTAATGTTAAAGAAATCAGTAAAATGAAGAATTAATAATTATGAATTACGAATGTCGCGATGCATTACGGTATTCGTAATTCCTAATTTCTAATTAAAGAATTATGAATTATACGCTTTTAATACTAATCACGCCCTTCGTCCTTTTCTTGTTATTAGGATTAACAGGGCATAAGATGAAAAATAACCTTGCTGGGATTATTGGTACAATAGGAATGGCTTTTGCCACAGTGTTGTCTTATATCACCGCTTATCAATACTTTTTTGTAAATGGAAAAGTAGAAGGTGCTTATAAGGCTGCAATTCCCCTTTCATTTGAATGGCTGAGGTTTACCGATAAACTGCATATCGATCTTGGCATTTTACTTGATCCTATTTCTGTGATGATGCTGGTGGTAATTACCACCGTATCATTAATGGTACATTTATACAGTTTAAGCTATATGCATGGTGAAAAAGGGTTTCATCGTTATTACTCTTTTCTGTCATTGTTTAGCTTTTCCATGTTGGGATTGGTAGTAGCTACCAATATTTTCCAAATGTATATTTTCTGGGAATTGGTGGGTGTTTCTTCTTATTCATTAATCGGATTTTATTATACCAAACCTTCGGCAGTGGCGGCTTCCAAAAAAGCGTTCATCGTTACGCGTTTTGCCGATCTGGGCTTTTTAATAGGAATTTTAATATTATCTTATTTTACCGGAACATTTGATTTTGAAATATTAACAGCCGATAATGCCGGATTGGTGGTTAACTCCACTGCCGGTCTTTCTTTCATGGGATTATCTGTGGCTTCGTGGGCGATGATGCTTATTTTTATGGGTGGCGCCGGTAAATCGGCCATGTTTCCGCTGCATATCTGGCTGCCCGACGCAATGGAAGGTCCAACGCCGGTATCGGCCTTAATTCACGCTGCAACTATGGTTGTGGCAGGAGTTTATTTGGTGGCACGGTTATTCCCTGTGTATTTTTTTGCTACTCCCGACGTCTTGCAAGTAATAACATATGTGGGAGTTTTCACTGCTTTGTTTGCTGCAATCATTGCGTTTACGCAAACTGATATTAAGCGGGTGCTTGCATTTTCCACCATCTCACAAATTGCTTATATGATGGTTGCTCTTGGCGTTTCCGGTTATGATGGTGAAGAGGGTTTGGGATACATGGCCTCCATGTTTCACTTGTTTACTCATGCTTTTTTCAAAGCGTTGTTATTTCTTGGTGCAGGTTCGGTAATACATGCCGTGCATAGCAATGAAATGGAAAATATGGGAGGATTGCGGAAACACATGCCAATAACACATATTACTTTTCTGATTGCCTGTTTGGCTATTGCCGGAATATTACCGTTTTCCGGATTTTTTAGTAAAGACGAAATATTGGCAGCCGCGTTGCACCACAATATAACGGCTTTCATAACGTTGCTGCTTGTTGCAGGAATGACTTCTTTCTATATGTTCCGATTGTATTTTAGTATTTTCTGGGGCAAAGAAAAAAGTTATGACGAACATCACCAACCACATGAATCGCCTTGGCTCATGACTCTGCCATTGATTATTCTTGCTGTATTTTCTATTTTTTCAGGCTTTATTCATTTCTCGGAATTTATCACTTCCGATCATTTACCCTTGCATGCACATATAGAATGGGGAAGTGTTGCCATTCCAAGTATTTTGGTAGCTCTGATAGGAATTGTTGCAGCTGCGGCATTGTATATGCGGGGTAGCGAAATGCCTGCTAAAATTACCAAAACGTTGGGTGGATTTTATACTGCAACATTGCACAAATTCTATTTGGATGAAGTGTGGATGTTTATTACAAAAAATATTATTTTCAAATATATTTCCATGCCGATAGCCTGGTTCGACCGTAATGTGATTGATGGCGCTATGAATGGTTTGGCGTGGACAACACAAAAAGTGTCCATAGCTATCAAAGGATTCCAATCAGGACAAGTACAGTTTTACGCTTGGATATTCGTGATGGGCGTTTTAATAATAACGATATTAACATTGGCGATATAGTTTGAATGGGAAAAGACAGTATAAATATGACAAATATTCAATTATATAGCAAAATTGCTACATTGCTTGCACAAGCACGTACCAATGTGTTACGTGCAGTTAATCACACCATGGTCTATACTTATTATGAGATAGGGCACATGATTGTGGAAGACGAACAACGAGGGCAAGTGCGTGCGGAATATGGAAAACACGTATTGAAAGATTTATCGGAAAAGTTGACCAAAGATTTTGGAAAAGGGTTTTCAATAGATAATCTTGAAAATATGAGAAATTTCTATAAAATATATTCGTTGCAAATTCGGTCAACGCTGTTGAATAAATCGCAAGAGGCAGAAAATAAGAGTGATATAATTTCCGAGACACTGTCTCGGAAATCAGCAACACTGTTGACAAAATCTCCCGAGCCAATTCCTCAGACCATGACTGCTGAATTTTATTCGAATTTTCGCCTCAGCTGGTCGCATTATTTAAAACTAATGCGCATTGAAAACTCCGATGAGCGGAGTTTTTATGAAATAGAATGTGCAAACAACAATTGGTCATTGCGTGAATTGCAACGCCAATGCGACAGTGCATTGTATGAACGATTGGTGTTAAGTCGAAATAAGGAAAAGGTAAAAGATTTAGCGGCAAACGGTCAATTGATAGAACAGCCAAAAGATATCATCAAAGATCCGTTGATATTGGAGTTTCTTGGATTGCCTGAATTGGCGCGTTTTTCGGAAAGTGAATTGGAACAAGAAATTATTAATAAACTAGAACATTTTCTTTTAGAACTTGGTAAAGGATTTACTTTCGTAGGAAGGCAGGTTCGCCTTACGTTCGATGAAAAACATTTCAGGGTTGATTTGGTTTTTTATAACAGAATATTGAAAAGTTTTGTACTTATAGATTTAAAAATAGGAGAACTTACGCATCAAGATATCGGACAATTGCAGATGTATGTGAATTATTATGACCGATGTGTAAAGCTTGAAGAAGAAAATAAAACAATTGGTATAATTCTTTGTAAGGAAAAAAATAATACAGTGGTGGAAATGACACTTCCGGAAGATAATAAACAGATTTTTGCAAGTAAATATCAAACTATTTTGCCAAGTAAAGAAGATTTAAGAAAATTAATAGACAATAAAGATTAATATGAACATACTATCCCTATTTCCCCTAATCCCTGTGCTGATGATGATCGCATTGTTTTTGAGCAAAAACATGCGCCAGGTACGCACAATAGCAGTAATCGGAGCTTCGGCCTTATTAGTGTTGGCTGTTGCTTTGGTGGTGATGTTTTTTCAGGAAAGAGCTGTATCAGACGAGCAGATGCTTTTTACTCAAAGCATTGTGTGGTATGCTCCGTTGAATATTGCCTATGCTGTGGGTGTCGATGGCATTTCAGTGGCAATGATCATGCTTTCTGCAATCATTGTGTTTACCGGTGTGTTTTCATCGTGGAACATGAATATGGCCAAAGAATATTTCCTTTGGTATTGCTTGCTTTCCGTAGGTGTATTCGGTTTTTTTATTTCAATAGATTTGTTCACCATGTTCATGTTTTATGAAGTAGCTTTAATTCCGATGTATTTGTTGATCGGTCTTTGGGGAACCGGCAAAAAAGAATATTCGGCAATGAAACTTACGTTAATGTTGATGGGTGGTTCGGCTTTCCTTTTGGTGGGAATTCTTGGAATTTATTATACTTCTGGACATTCATCAATGAATTTGTTGGAAATTGCCAATTACATGCATATTCCTATCGAACACCAACGCTGGATTTTTCCTGTAACGTTCTTGGGCTTTGGTGTGTTAGGTGCATTATTCCCTTTCCACACTTGGTCGCCCGACGGTCACGCTTCCGCACCTACGGCAGTGTCTATGCTGCACGCCGGCGTGTTGTTGAAACTTGGTGGTTACGGATGTTTCCGCGTAGCAATGTATTTGATGCCCGAAGCAGCACATGAATTGGG
This sequence comes from Bacteroidales bacterium, assembly GCA_031549585.1. Classification (GTDB taxonomy): domain Bacteria; phylum Bacteroidota; class Bacteroidia; order Bacteroidales; family UBA4181; genus JAIRLS01. The sequence continues at coordinate 828 of JAVBPN010000001.1, read as the reverse complement.
ATGGATATTCTTAATTCTGACCGGTATTAGTGTGGTTTACGGTGCTTTTAGTGCAGTGGTGCAAACCGACCTGAAATATATCTATGCCTATTCTTCTGTGAGTCACTGCGGGTTGGTATTGTTTGCTATTCTGATGATGAATCAAACAGCCATGACCGGTGCGGTAATGCAGATGTTGTCGCACGGTTTGATGACGGCTCTTTTCTTTGCATTGATAGGATTAATTTATGGACGAACGCATACGCGTGATATCCGCGAAATGGGAGGGTTGATGCGTATTATGCCGTTTGCATCCGTCTGCTACGTGATTGCCGGTTTGGCGTCGTTGGGATTGCCCGGATTGAGCGGTTTTGTAGCCGAAATGACCATTTTCATAGGCTCATTCCAAAATGCAGACATGTTTCACCGCGTGTTGACGATTGTGGCTTGTTGTTCAATTGTGATAACGGCAGTTTATATTTTACGCACTGTTGGAAAGATTTTATACGGCCCTGTTCAGGACGAACATCACATTGGTTTGCCCGATGCTGCTTGGTATGAAAAAGTATCAGCTGTGGGATTAATAGTAGCCATCGCTTTTATGGGTATGTATCCATGGGGTGTTTCCAATATGATCAGCGAAAGCGTGTTGCCGGTGATTACGAAGTTGGGGATGTTTTAGGTAGCGAGGTGCGGGGTACGAGGTGCGGGGTGTAATTTAAAATAATATAACTATGGGAACGATAAAAACTTTTGAAGACTTGGATATCTGGAAAGAAGGGATGAACCTTGTAGCAGAGATTTACGAGATTTTGAAGGATTGTAAAGATTACGGATTAAAAGATCAAA
>JAVBPN010000047.1:0-10669 GCA_031549585.1 Bacteroidales bacterium | reverse complement strand
CCAAGTCAATACCAATTATTTTTCCCATTTTATTTAATTATTTTTTGTTAATTTTCACTTTAAACTTTCAGTACTTAAACAACAAAATATATGCCAAAACAAAAACCATGACAAATTGACACATGTCAATTAATTGCATATTTTTAAATATTAAAAATCAATTTTTTATAATTTTAATTGAATTTGCAATTTTTTTTTTTGCATTTTCCTAAATTTATAGTAATTTTGTAAAAAATTAATCAAATGATTAAACTATGTAATTAAATTAATTGATTAAATGGGCAAAACAAAAGAAATATCAAAAGAAGAAACGATACTTATTGCAGCCGAGTTCGAATTTTTAGATAAAGGTTTCGACAAAGTAACTATGCGCGGAATTGCTGAAAAAGCCAATGTAAACCAGGCTTTGCTGCACTATTACTATCGATCGAAAGAAGCATTGTTCAACAAAGTATTGGACAACAAAATAATCATAATATCCGAATCTTTTATTCAAATATTTGAAAAAAAGTATTCTTTTTTAGAAAAATTAGAAAAAGCTATTGAATTTCATTTCGATTTTTTGTGCAAAAATCCCGAATTGGCATTATTTATCATTCGAGATATCATCAATAACCAAGAAAGATTAGATAAAATCAAAAAATTATTTCTACCAATTATGCTTCCCCTCCTCCAAAAATTGCAAAAAGAAATTGATGAAGCAGCCAAAAGAAAAGAAATTACAAAAATTGATGCACCAAATTTAATACTGGAAATCATTTCTATAAATGTATTCCCTTTCTTACTTTTACCGGCATTGGAAATTACCGGCAAAAAAAATCTGCAACAATTTTTGAACAAAAAGAAAAGGGAAAATGTTATTTTAATATTAAAACGTTTAGAAAGGTAAGAAACGCGGGGTGCGGGGTACTACCTCGTACCCCACACTCCGTACCCATAAAAGTTAATTATGAAAAAAATAATTTTAATAATAAGCATTCTGATAAGTTGCTGTGCAAACGCCCAGTTAAGTTTGGACTCTTGTCAAAGTAAAGCAAGACGGAACTTTCCGTTGATTCATCAGTTGGATTTGATTGAGAAAACAAAAGAGTTGAATGTTTCCAACGCAGTTCGCGGCTATCTGCCGAAACTCAACATATTGGGTATTGCAGGGTATGTGGATGGGCTACCCGATTTTACCATCCCCGGAATGACCTCATCGTCCGGCAATGATCAATTCAAACTAATCGGCATTGTTCAATTAAATCAGCCTATTTGGGATGGCGGTTATAGCCGGGCACAGAAAATCAGCGCCGAAACAAATGCAGAAGTGGAAAAGCAACAAATAGAAGTGCAGTTTCATCAGCTTAAAGAACGTGTTAATCAGATATTTTTCGGATTATTGATGATTGACGAACAATTGACTTTGCAAAATTTATTGAACGACAATCTGAATAAAACACTCGAGAATCTGAACGTTGCTTATTCTCAAGGTGCTGCAAAATCAGCCGATCTGGACATGATTAAAGTAGAAATACTGCAAGTGCAACAACAAAAAGTAACACTTCAATCGCAACGTAAAACGTATGCAGGCATGTTGTCATACATGATCAACGAACCTGTTGACGATAATACAAAATTGCAAACACCCGAAATAGATACAACTGTTTTATACCAAGAAATTCACCGTGTAGAACAGGATTTATATCAAAAACAGATTGACTTCTTTCAAGCACAGAATAAATTGCTAAATGCCCAAATAATGCCTAAAGTAGGATTGATGGGATTTGCTGTTGGATTAACCCCAGAAATGGATGTGGTAACGTCTTCTATTAATCATTTGTTAATAGCCGGTGTGAGTTTGTCGTGGAATATCGACGGATTGTACACCAGAGGAAACGACAAGAATGTTATCAAAACAAACATTGAGAAGATCCAAAATCAAAATGATGTTTTTATTTACAATACAACTCTTCAGCAAAGCCAGCAAAAATCCGATATTGATAAATGGAAAGGCCTGTTGATTACAGATGAAGAAGTGGTCGCTCTGCGCGAAAACATAAGAAAAACATCGGAAGTAAAATACGAAAACGGCGTTTACACCATGACCGATCTGATCCGTGACATGAATGCAGAAACATTGGCACGGCAAACAATGGCAATACATAAAATGGAGTATTTGATGAGCTTGTATAATTATAAATTAGTGATTGGTGACAAGTAACGAGTGATTAGTAATAAGATTTAAAAATATTATTGATATGAATATAAGAACTTTTTGTGGAATAGCACTTATAACGGTATTTACGGCGTGCTCCAACGGCAACAACGATTACGATGCATCAGGATCATTTGAAGCCACAACAGTAGTGATTTCAGCAGAAGCCAATGGACAAATCAAAGAATTAAACATTACGGAAGGTGAAAGTGTTAAAGCCGGAACCATAGTAGGATATATTGACAGTACGCAACTCTATCTGAAAAAATTACAATTGGAACGTTCTGCACAAGCCATCAATAAAAGCAAACCCAATGAAGCCAAGCAACTGCAAGCAGCTCAAGAGGAAGTGCAACGGGCGCAGCGGGAACAAAAACGTGTAGAAAATTTATTCAAAGGCGGCGCCGCCACGCAACAGCAATTTGATGATGCCAACACTATGCTGAAAATCGCCGAAGGAAAATTAAGTGCTTTGCAGAATTCATTGCAATCAAACCTTGGCAGCCTATCGGAACAAAGCGCATCGGCTTACCTGCAGATTATGCAAATTGATGATCAATTGGAAAAATGTAAGATCATAAATCCGTTGACAGGAATAGTGCTGAGCAAATATGCCGAAACTTTTGAGATGGCTATTGCCGGAAAACCTTTATACAAGATTGCCGACCTGAGTACAATGTTTCTGCGGGCTTACGTCAGCGCCGGACAATTGTCGGAAGTGAAGCTGGGACAAAATGTAAAAGTATTTGTAGATTTGGAAAAAGGAAGCAGGGAATATTCAGGTACGATTTCGTGGATTGCTGATCAGGCGGAATTTACACCAAAAACAATACAAAGCAAAGATGAACGCACCAATCAGGTATATGCTGTGAAGATTGCCGTAAAAAACGACGGATTTTTAAGAATCGGAATGTACGGACAATGCAAATGGACAATGGAGAATTGATAATGGACAGTGAAATTTCAAATAAACCTAATTATCAATTGTCAATTGTCAATTGTCAACTCATCTCAAAACGATTTGGAGATGTTGAAGCATTGAGAAACATCAGCTTCAGCGTTAACCGTGGAGAAATATTCGGATTGATCGGTCCGGACGGTGCAGGAAAAACTACACTATTTCGCATTCTTACCACGCTTTTGCTGGCCGATAAAGGAAAAGCAGAAGTGGATAGTTTCGACGTGATAGAATCCTACAAAGAAATAAGAAAGCGCATTGGCTATATGCCCGGTCGTTTCTCGCTTTACCAGGATCTTTCCGTGGAAGAGAACCTTAACTTTTTTGCAACAGTATTTAATACTACAATTGAAAAAAATTACGATCTGGTAAAAGATATTTATCAACAGATAGAACCGTTTAAAAAACGAAAAGCCGGAGCATTGTCGGGAGGAATGAAGCAAAAGTTGGCATTGAGCTGTGCACTGATACACAAGCCTTCGGTGCTGTTTCTGGATGAACCTACCACAGGTGTGGATCCGGTGTCGAGAAAGGAATTGTGGACCATGTTGAAACGGTTGAAAGAAGAAAATATTACGATCATCGTGTCTACCCCGTATATGGACGAAGCAAAGCTTTGCGACCGAATTGCATTGATGCAGAACGGAAGAATTCTGGATATTGACACTACACAAAATCTTATCAATAAATTTGATAAAAAGCTGCTGTCAGCAAGCAGCAACAACATGTTCAGCTTGCTCAATGATTTAAGACAATGCAGGATGATCGACACTTGCTTTGCATTTGGAGATGTGGTGCACATTACTATCAAAAAAGAATTTGAAGAAGATAACATACTATTTTTAATAGAAAATTATTTAAAAAATAAAAATCATACCAATATTGAAATAAAAGAAATTGAAGCAGGAATTGAGGATTGTTTTATGGCAATGGGTGAAGAGTAATTAATGATTAGTAAACAGTGACAAGTAGGGCGTATTGCATACGCCCTCATATAACAAATGAACAACGAATACGCGATAGCAGTAACAAATTTGACCAAAAAATTCGGCAATTTCACCGCCGTCGATCATATTAGTTTTGATGTGAAAAAAGGCGAAATTTTCGGATTTCTGGGAGCCAATGGCGCCGGCAAAACCACGGCCATGCGGATGCTGTGCGGATTGAGCAAACCTACGGAAGGAGAAGCATTCGTGGCAGGGTTTGACGCTACAAGACAATCGGAAAAAGTAAAGAAAAATATCGGCTACATGAGTCAGAAATTTTCGCTGTATGAAGAGTTGAAAGTGTGGGAAAACATACGTTTGTTTGCAGGCATTTATGGAATGAAAGATGGCGAAATAAAAACAAAAACAGATGAAGTGCTGCATAAACTCGGATTAGAAAAAGAACGCAACACATTGGTGAACCAGCTGCCATTGGGATGGAAACAAAAAATTTCTTTTTCCATCGCAACGTTCCACAATCCACAAATTGTATTTCTCGACGAACCTACCGGAGGTGTTGATCCTGTGACCCGCCGGCAATTCTGGGAGTTGATTTATCAGGCGGCACATAACGGAATAACAGTGTTTGTTACCACACACTACATGGATGAAGCGGAATATTGCGATCGGGTTTCAATAATGGTTGACGGACGAATTGAAGCTTTGGATACTCCCAAAAATTTGAAAAAAAATTATAACGCAGCAAATATGGAAGATGTTTTTCATCAATTGGCGAGAAAAGCGAAGAGAGGAGATTAGTAAATAGTGATTAGTGTACTAATCACTATTCACAAATACAACATATAAAATGAAACAATTCAAAGTGTTCATACAAAAAGAATTCTACCACATTTTTCGCGATAAGCGGACAATGATGATTTTGCTTGCAATGCCGCTAATACAAATCATCTTGTTTGGTTTTGCTATCACTACAGAAGTAAAGAATGTGAAAGTGGCAGTGTATGATCCATCCAATGATAACTCCACAACCGCCATCATTAACAGATTGCAGGCAAGCGAATATTTTGATATTATTTACCATCTGAAAAGTCCTTCGGAAATAGACGATGTTTTCAAAAAAGGAAAAGTCAACCTCGTTGTATTATTTTCCGATAAATTTTCCGAAAGGATGCTGCACACACAAGATGCACAAATACAGCTAATCGCCGACGGAACCGATCCCAATCAGGCAACAATGCTCACAGGGTATGCCGAGAATATTATCCGTTCCTATCAACAAGAAATAATGCAGGAAAATAAAATTCCTATTCAGATCATTCCTGAAATAAGATTGCTGTACAATCCGCAATTGAAGAGCGCCTACAATTTTGTGCCGGGCGTGATGGGGTTAATATTAATGCTGATTTGCGCCATGATGACTTCGCTTTCCATTGTGCGGGAAAAAGAAACCGGCACAATGGAAGTATTATTAGTATCGCCCGTGCGACCAATTTACATTATTCTGGCGAAAGCCGTACCATATTTTGTATTATCATGCGTCAACCTTTTTACCATATTACTCTTATCGGTATTCGTACTGAAAGTACCGGTAGCAGGCAGTTTGTTCTGGCTTGTTGTTGTTTCGTTGATATTTATTATTTTGGCATTGGCTTTAGGATTACTAATATCGGTAATGACAAACAATCAGGTGGCAGCGATGTTGATTTCCGGAATGGGTTTGATGATGCCGGTAATTGTATTGTCGGGGATGATTTTTCCGGTGGAAAGCATGCCGGCATTCCTGAGAGGGTTTTCCCACATCATTCCCGCACGGTGGTATATTTCAGCTGTCCGCAAACTGATGATCGAAGGTGTTGGCGTAATAATGGTATGGAAAGAAATGGTAATTTTATTAGGAATGACATTGTTTTTGATAATAGTGAGTTTGAAAAATTTTAAAGTGAGGCTGTAGAAGGTGATTAGTGAACAGTAAATAGTGATTAGTTCGCTATGCATCGCGAAACTAATTACTAAAATAAATTTATATAAAAATCAGCAAGTTAACAAACAGCTGTTTGCAAAATTCTCAAAAATGCACAAAGAATTTGTGTTTTTTTAGCGCTATATATAAAAGAGATGTCAATTTAATTTTATAAAACATGAAAACACACAAAGATTTAAAAGTATGGCAACTATCAATGGAAATGGTAACAAATATTTACACATTAACAAAGGAATTTCCTCAAGAAGAAATTTATGGAATAACCTCTCAAATAAGAAAAGCAGCTGTTTCCGTTCCTTCAAACATAGCTGAAGGTGCTACTATAAAATCAAAGACAGATAATATAAGATTTTTAAACTATGCTATCGGATCTTTAGCGGAGCTGGACACTCAAATCATTATTTCTTATAATATCGGCTACATCTCAATACAAATAAAAAACAAAATAGAAACAATCATTACGCAAATATTAAAAATGCTCTCCGGATTAATCAATTTCCTAAAACAACAATCTATTCACTAATCACTATTTACTAATCACTATCCATATGTTAAAATATCTCATCGAAAAAGAATTCAAGCACATCCTTCGGGATAAGTTCATGCCCAAAGTGATTATCATGTTTCCATGCATGGTAATGTTTCTATTACCGTGGGCAGCGTCGATGGATATTAAAAACATCAACGTTGGCATTGTGGATATGGATCACAGTGATTATTCGCGGCAATTGACAGAAAAAATCGGTGCATCCAATTATTTCCACCTCGTAAATCTTCCAGAAAATATCGACAATGCAATGAAAGATATTGAATCCAGCAAAGCGGATATGATTTTGGAAATACCGTTGGATTTTGAGAAATCGCTGATAACAGAAGGATTTTCAAAAGTGATGATTTCTTCTAATGCTGTGAATAGTGTAAAGGGTGGATTGGGAAGCAGCTATATGGCTAATATTATCAACGATTTTGCAACAGAAATAAGAACAACGGCACCTTCTTTACTTAGTCAAAATAACTTGCAGACAGCTGAAATTCCAATTATAGAAATGCTTTCGCAAAACAGGTTTAATCCTTATTTAAGATATAAAGTATTTATTATTCCGGCATTGATGTCAATGTTGATAACATTGCTTTGCGGCTTTCTGCCAGCGTTTGCTATTGTAAGTGAAAAAGAAATCGGAACTATTGAGCAAATCAACGTAACACCCGTACGAAAAGAAATCTTCATCTTGTCAAAACTTATCCCCTACTGGATTATCGGAATTTTTGCATTCTCGCTTTCGCTGATTATTGCATGGCTGCTTTATAACCTCCTGCCGGCGGGCAATATCTTTGTGTTATATTTATTTTTAATGTTATTTATTTTAGTAGTATCAGGATTAGGATTAGTTATTTCCAATTATTCGCGAACAATGCAACAAGCCATGTTTGTGATGTTTTTCTTCATCATCCTGTTTGTCTTAATCAGCGGACTTTTCACACCGATAGCAAGTATGCCGAAGTGGGCGCAATGGATAACAGTTGTTAACCCGCTTACCTATTTTGTTGAAGTGATGCGGATGGTTTATTTAAAAGGCAGCGGCTTCATGTCTTTACTGCCTCAATTGTTCGCACTAATAGGATTCACCATATTTTTCTTAGGCTGGGCGGTACTAAGCTACAAAAAAAAATCTTAAGATTGACGATTGATGATTTCCGCGATGCATCGCACAAATTGTCGCTCGGTAGAATTTTTGGAATACATGTTTATTTAGAATGACTCTAACGAAAATATCATAATTTTGATGATAAAATGAATGCATTTCTAGCACGATGCCGGTTTTATCCCTGTGCTTATTTTCTACCAATCGACAATCCTTAACGGGATTCCGCGATGCATCGCACAAATCATAAATCATAAACACCTAAATAATCCCTTCTCGAAGTAAATCATGCAAATGCACAACGCCCTGATATTTTCCGGCTGCATCCACAGCAAGAATTTGTGTGATATTGTTGGCTTTCATCACTGCCAAAGCATCCACAGCAAGCTCTTCTACATCTATTGTCTTTGGATTTTTACTCATAATTTTTGATGCATCAAATCCATCAAAATGGTCGTGATTTTGCATCATGCGGCGCAAATCGCCATCGGTAATTACTCCAATAATTTTATCATTTTCAATTACGGCTGTAACACCAAGCCGTTTTGAAGAAATCTCTACAATAATTTCTTTAACATTGGCATGAGGAGAAACCTTGGGTTTTTCATTATGCAATACCAAATCGGAAACCCTCAGATAAAGTTGTTTTCCCAAAGCTCCACCCGGATGATACTTGGCAAAATCGGCCGCAGTAAACCCTTTCATTTCCAGCAGGCACATAGCAATCGCATCGCCCATTACCAATTGGGCGGTAGTGCTTGAAGTGGGCGCAAGATTATTGGGACAAGCTTCGCGTTCAACAGTAGTATCAATGCGGAAATCGGCATGTTTGGCCAAAAACGAATCCATGTTTCCTACCATCGCAATCAGCGTGTTGCCGGAGTTTTTGATCAACGGCGCCAATACCTTTATTTCAGGGGTGTTGCCGCTTTTTGACAAACACATCACAATATCATCTTTTTGAACAATTCCAAGGTCCCCATGTATTGCATCGGCCGCATGCATAAATACCGCAGGCGTTCCGGTGGAATTCAATGTAGAAACAATTTTCATTCCCACATTCGCACTTTTACCAATTCCACTGACAATCAAACGACCTTTACTGTTGAAAATAACCTTAACAGCTTCTTCAAATTCTTCATTTATATAGCCTTTCAATCCTTCAATAGCCTTCAGTTCATTTTCTATTGTGCTGATTGCTAAATTCTTAATGTTTTTTGCTGTTTTCAAGACGTAATTTTTTAGGAAATATTAAAAATTTTTTCTAACTTTGACAATTAAACAACTGCAAAGTTATAATTTTTTTTTAAAACAAGCAAAAGATGAAAATTTCTTCTGAAGAACTACATGATTACCTGAAGCAATTTTTCGGATTTTCTCAGTTCAAAGGAAATCAAGAGTCTGCCATTACAAGTCTATTAGAAGGTAATGACACTTTTATTATTATGCCTACAGGCGGGGGGAAATCACTTTGCTATCAACTGCCGGCATTGATTTCGGAAGGTACAGCGATTGTTATTTCGCCGCTCATTGCACTGATGAAAAATCAGGTGGATGCAATCCGCAGCCACTGCGCAAATCCGGGCATTGCACATTTTCTTAACTCTTCATTATCAAAAATCGAAATAAAACAAGTAAAAGAAGATTTGCTTTCGGGTATTACCAAGCTTTTGTATGTTGCTCCGGAATCGCTTACCAAAGGCGACAATATTGAATTTCTCAAATCGGTCAACATTTCATTCTTTGCTATTGACGAAGCGCATTGTATTTCGGAGTGGGGGCACGATTTCCGTCCCGAATACCGCCGTTTGCGTCCAATGATTACAGCTATCGGCAAGAAAGTACCGGTAATGGCATTAACTGCAACGGCTACACCCAAAGTGCAAAAAGATATCCAGAAAAACCTGCTGATGATGAATGCGCAATTACTGCTATCATCTTTCAACAGGCCCAACCTTCATTACGAAATACGCCGGAAAACAAAAGATAGCAATAAAGATATCGTAAGGTTTATAAAAAACAACCAGGGAAAATCCGGAATAATCTATTGTTTAAGTAGAAAGAGCGTAGAGGAGTTTGCCGAAATGCTTACTGCCAACGGAATAAAAGCACTACCTTATCACGCCGGACTTGAAGCTGCAATAAGAGCCGAAAACCAAGACAAATTTATCATGGAGCAAGTTGATGTTATCGTTGCTACCATTGCCTTTGGAATGGGTATTGATAAACCCGATGTAAGATTTGTTATTCACTATGATATTCCCAAAAGTCTTGAAGGATATTATCAGGAAACCGGTCGTGCCGGTCGCGATGGCGGCGAAGGAATATGCATTGCTTATTATTGTGAAGAAGATGTTAACCGCCTTGAAAAATTTTTAAAAGATAAAAGCATCGGCGAACAGGAAATCGCTCAACAACTCATTGCAGAAATCGTTTCTTATTCGGAAACGGCTATGTGCCGCCGAAAAGCGATATTGCATTATTTCGGAGAAGAGTTTGAAGGCGATAATTGCGGAGCCTGCGACAACTGCCTCAATCCTAAAGAAAAAGTAGAAGCTTCGGATGATATCTGTTTGTTGTTAGAAACACTGCAAGAAATCAAACAGCTGTTTAAACAAAAACACGTTGTGCAGATACTTACGGGAAATGCACTTGGCTCAGTGAGAACAGCCAAACATCATCTCATTCCACAATTCGGACAAGGGCAGGATAAAGATGAATTATACTGGAATGCTGTTATACGACAAGCTATTTTAGAGAATATCATTTATAAAGATATTGAAAATTTCGGTATTCTCAAAATTTCCGAAAAGGGATTGAACTATCTTGAAAATCCTTATTCTATAATGGTTACAAAAGACCATAGCTTTAAAGCATTAGATGATTTTGAAGCAGCAATGGCGCAAAGCAGAGAAACCGGAGGTGTTGACAAACCGCTATATG
>JAVBPN010000180.1:0-17445 GCA_031549585.1 Bacteroidales bacterium | reverse complement strand
CGTATAAATCACTCTTTACAGAAGCTGCCAATTCATTGAGCTTAACTTTTGCCGGATCTGGCTTACAAGAAGCAAAAAGCAGCACACATAACAAAGGCAAAACAAGAATATTTTTCATAACAAAAAGGATAAGAAAAAGTATGTAAAATAAATTAAAAGTTAAGCTACAAATATAAATAAACTATTGCGGATTTTTCCTTATAAATAGCAGAAAAAATGCGTTAATCAACCAAATCAATAATCCAGCTTTAAAATCACTTAAACCGCACTTGTGATTTTGTTCGAATTAAGAAAATAAAAATTGAGCAACAACCTCATAAGCATTGATACGTTTGCGCCATGTATCTCTTAAATATAAAACTTTGAACTTTAAATCTGTGCCTTTCAGGCACAGTTATACCGCAATATCCAACACTTTCGTAATGATCGCTTGCCTCACAAACACGCCATTAAGCGCTTGTGTAAAATAATATGCTTTGGGATTATCGTCCACATCCAATGCTATTTCGTTAATTCTTGGCAGCGGATGCAACACCCGGACGTTTGGTTTGGTCGAATCGAGCATCTCATTATTCAAGACATATTCATTTTTATTGCGTTCGTATTCAATCGGATCAGAGAATCGCTCTTTTTGTACCCTTGTCATATAAATAATATCCGCTTGATGGATGATATCGGCAAAGTCAGAATATTCGTAATACTTGATCCCTTTGGATTGAAGGAATAGCTTATATTCTATCGGCATTTTCAATGCTTCGGGTGCAATGAAATAAAATGTGGGATTATAATGCGACATGGCCATCAATAAAGAATGGACAGTACGCCCGTATTTTAAATCGCCAATCATAAAAATATTCAAGTCTTCGAGTCTGCCTTGCGTTTTCTTGATTGAATATAGATCAAGGAGAGTTTGCGAAGGATGCTGATTCGCTCCATCACCCGCATTGATAACAGGTACTGATGCAACTTCACTGGCATAACGTGCACTACCCTCAAGCGGATGCCGCATAACAATTAGATCTACGTAGTTATCCACCATCCTAATGGTGTCTTTCAGGCTCTCTCCTTTTGTAACACTTGAGCAACTCGCATCGGCAAAACCGATAACCCGTCCGCCAAGACGTTGTACTGCCGTTTCAAAACTCAGGCGCGTTCTTGTTGAAGGCTCGAAAAAAAGCGTAGCGACCAACTTCCCCGATAAAATGTCCTGCTGGGGTTTCTCTTCAAAAAGAGAGGCGCGGCGAAGAATATCTGCATAATCTTCTTTGCTATAATCGGTGATGGATACCAAGCTGCGATTTGTCTTCATCTATATTTTCAATTAAATATCATTTACCGTCTTCACTGATTCTATTTTTTCCAACCTTCCGGTCATTTGTTCTACCATGCCTGTCCGAACCTTAATTTTCATGGAACAAACCTGATCGAACTTTTGATCAAAGCATTCCAAACACATATCTTTTACTACCTTAAGGACTTGATTCATCACTGTATAATCAAACTGTATCGAATATACGCATGTCTGAATCCCTTGTACGATCTTTGCATTATCCAATGCATCGGCCGTAGCTTGTCGATATGCCTGTATTAAACCTCCCACTCCCAACAGGATACCTCCGAAATAACGGACTACTATTACCAATACGTTGGTCAAATTATGTGATACTATTTGCCCCAATATTGGTTTTCCTGCCGAATTATTTGGCTCGCCATCGTCATTGGCCCGATATCGTTCACCGCCAATCCCCAATCGATACGCATAACAGTGATGCCTGGCATCGAAATACTTCTTACGAACCGAATCGATCTTCTCTTTAATCTCATCTTCACTTTCCACAGGATAAGCAAAAGCTATAAATTTACTGCCTTTATCCTTATATATCCCTTCGGACGCTGATGCTATGGTTAAGAACGTATCTTCCAATACCGATGAAACGATTAATCAATTTTTATCATTGGCTGCCGCATGCAACGCCCGTTTCAATTCTGTTCTTTGAGATTTCTTGAGAAGCGTCAATGATATAGGCGGATATTTGGCAACGCCTTTCGGCGTCCTTTGATACAATACCAACGATTCTTTTTTGTTGAAAAACCCAGTGATGAATTCGTATTTGGAAAAACTCATCTTGGATATTTCAATGGTTTTTGGCCTTCCATAAAAGTTGCGCAACGAATAGAATTTGAATACCAAATTCTGGGTAGCGTTTGAGAAATAGAAATAAGTATATTCCATTTTATATTGATACCAATAGAAAAAAAGGAATATGAGCGATAATGCCCCGCATATAATACTTCTAATGACGGAACCAAGCGGAATAAAAAAGACGATAACAATTATTAGAACAGAAAAAATAGCAACAACAACAGCTTTGGTTCTCCACAAAGTCGAGGCTTCCTCTTTGGTATCAATGGTCATAAATTCTTTACTATTTAAACTATTCGGATATAATTGTTTCTTTCTCTCCATAGGCCAAATCTCCGGCATCGCCCAATCCGGGCACAATGTAAGATTTGACTGTCAACTCATCATCTAATGCGCCAAGCCATATCGAAATACCCTTGGGGGGCAAACTGCGGCGTAAATATTTTAACCCTTCCCGACTGGCAATCAACGACACCAAATGAATATGTTTAGGCGTTTCCCGAGAAATTAGCGATTGGTATGCTAAAAGCATAGATGCTCCCGACGCAATCAAGGCATCGCAAAGAATAACTTCTTTCCCTTCAATCGGAGGACATGCAATGTACTCAAGACGAACCTGAGCTCCTTCTTTGTTGCTTTCCCTGTCGATGGAAATAAATCCGCTTGATGCGGAATCAAAGAAATTAAGCACTCCTTGATGGAGTGGAAGCCCAGAACGAAGCACCGAAACAATAACTGGGGACTTAGCAATGGTATTTTCCTCAGCTATTCCCAAAGGAGTAGATACATGATGCGCCTTGTACTCCATTGTCTTACTAATTTCATAAGCCATAATCGACCCCATCCGTTCCATATTTCTGCGAAAACGGAAACTGTCTTTCTGGATATGTTCATCTCTTGATTCGGACAAAAAACTATTGAATAACGAATCGGTTTTATTCAAAACACTAACCATAGGCTAACGATATTAACTTAATAAATAGAATCACAACAGACTCCAGAAATATATTATGGAACCATATTTCCGGCAGATCTGTAGATTTCATACCATTCTTCCCTGCTTAAAGGCAATTCAGAGCCTTTGCATCCATCAATAATCCTTTGAGGTTTGGTAGTTCCCAACACAACTTGAATATTAGCAGGATGACGGGTTATCCATCCCACAGCAACCGCCGTATTGGTTACCTTGTGCTTAGCTGCAATACGGTCAATGGTTTCATTCAACTTGGCATACTTTTTATCTCCGAAAAACGGCCCTTCTATAAATCCTTTTTGAAATGGCGACCATGCCTGAACTGTAATATCTTTCAACCGGCAATAATCCAAAACACTGCCATCACGATCGACGCTTTGGTCAATGTGCATATTAACAGCCATTCCGGCATCAATCATTGGAGTATGTACCACACTCAATTGCAATTGATTAATAATTAATTTTTCAGGTAGATATCTTTGTAATAATTCTATTTGGCTTGGATTATAATTCGACACTCCGAAATATTTCACTTTACCGGTTTCACGAAGTGTCCGGAATGCTTCTGCCACTTCTTCCGGTTCAATCAATGCGTCGGGGCGATGTAACAACAGAGTATCCAAATATGACGTCTTGAGTCGTTTCAATATGGCGTCTGTAGCAGAAAGAATATATTCTTTGGATGAATCATAAAATCCTTGACGAATACTGCATTTACTTTGAATCAGCATTTTTTCGCGAATATTATCGTTCATCTGTATTGCTTCGGCAAATAGCGTTTCACATTCGCCTTTTCCATAAATATCGGCATGATCAAAAAAGTTGATGCCTTCGTCCATCGCTGTACGAATCAACTTTTCCGCTTCGGATTTCGATAAGTTAAAAAGACGCATACATCCCATAATGATGTTCGAAGACATTAATTGGGTATTGGATATTTTGATCTTCTTCATGGATGACAAAACTTTACATTTTTATACCAAATCAACTTCGACCATCACCAGACATGTTGTTTCATGCACTTTTAACCATCAATACAATCGGGCGAGTTCGTTGTTTCGGCAAAGTTATAATTTTTGCTTAAATTACGATGCCTTATTCGCATTTTTCGTAAAAATCATTCAATGATTTAAAATTTAAGGCTTCAGGTTTAATGTTTCTGAGGCTGACTTATAATTTTTCAACATGCTTTTATCGTTTACAATCAGCAATATACAATAAAATTATTGATTGCCATATTTTCATATTTAACTTACCCGAGAAAATCGCTAAATTGGAGTTTGGCTAAAGCCTTAACAATATTGCATTTATAATCCGTTGGATGAATCCAACGGCAATGAATTTGATGATTTCATTGCCGTCCAGCTTCAGCTGACGGCTACAGATTTGACTCATTATAAATGCTTTAGCCAAAATAATAAATGAAACTCATTTTCTGAATGCACTACCGATTATAAATTTACAATTTTATGATATATGAATTTTTTTGAATTACTTTGCCCAACGCGTTGTCAAGATCGAAATGCAAAAAACAATAAGAATTGGGATAAATGGTACAAGATTTGACATCGATTATCCACAAATCTTTTGGATAAAATATGCATGTTGATAACATGCTCCAACGCACCAAATTTGACGCAACTAAGTGTATATGAAGTAAAAATGGTCAAAAACATTTTATTTAGATGAACAAACACCCTTATAACCTGCACATAGCCATTACTGCGATTGCCTTCGTTATGATTGTCATGACGGGTTGTGCTTCATATTATACAAAAAACGAAAAATTCAATCGAGCCGTTGAAACCGGACAGTTCGAAACGGCAGATAAGATCTTAGAAAAAGATACCAAATCGGCCAAAAACCGGAATCAACTGCTGTATTTTCTCAATAGAGGATATGTTGCATGGATGCTCAACGATTTTCCCAGATCTGTCAACTATTTCAACACATCTGAAAATTTGATTGACGATTATTCCAGAAATATTGGCACAGAAGCATTGGCCCTGGTAAGCAATCCAATGGTCAAACCATACAAAGCAGAAGATTTTGAAGTAGTGATGGTCAATTGTTTCAAGGCCATCAATTACATGCAGATGCAAAATTTTGAAGACGCCATGGTGGAATGCCGGCGAATCAACATTAAGCTCAATGCATTGAATGACAAATATCCCAGCCACAAAAACCGTTATAGCCGCGATGCTTTTGCCCTCACAATGATGGGCTTGCTATATGACGCAAACCGCGATTATAACAATGCCTTTATTGCATACCGCAATGCGTTGGATGTATATGAAACCGATTATACGACGAACTTTGCCGTACAAGCGCCTGAACAATTAAAACGCGATTTGTTGCGGACTGCACATTTGAACGGATTCGGAGAAGAATTGGCATTTTTTGAACAAAAATTCGGCGTTAAATATAAACCGGAACAAGCACCGCAGTCCGAAATGGTTTTCTTTTGGATGAACGGATTTGGCCCTTTTAAAGAAGAATGGAGTTTCAACTTAACTTTGGTGAAAGGGGCAGGAGTAGTCACCTTTGTTGATGAGCAAAATGGCATTAGTATTCCTATTGTTGTTGGCCCTCCTGAGATGAGCGAATTAACGGATTTAAACTTTATCCGGGTAGCTTTCCCAAAATATGTAGCACGGATTCCTTATTCAAAAAGCGCATCCATTTCTCTGGACAACAAACAATATCCACTTGAATTGGCAGAAAATATCAATGAAATCGCATTCAAAACGTTGAATGACCGAATGCTACGGGAAATGGCTACTTCATTGTTGCGCTTGGCCGCGAAAAAGGCTTTGGAAGCAGCCGCGAAAAGCAAAGATGAAACTGCTGGATTCTTGGTAAATATACTCAATGCTGTTACAGAAAAAGCAGATACCCGCAATTGGCAAAGCCTTCCTTATGCCATATCGTATACGCGGATTCCGTTACAGGAAGGAGTAAATGTGCTTCGGTTAAACACAACAATGACTGATGGCAAAGTATCTACGCAAGAAATTCCCGTACAAGCCCAAAAAGGAAAGGTATATTTCCATGCTTTTCATCATTTGAATTAATATTTTGTTTTGTGTTTTACAAAAATATTAATCAATATTTTTAACGGGTCTGATTCTTAACACTTAAAATTTTTTACAAAAAAAATTGTCAAAATTTCGAAAAAAATGAACTTTGTTTAAGTATCTCAAGTACATCGTTATATAAACAATATTCTCATTTACAAGTGTTTAAACAAATTAAAAAATAATTAAAAAATAATCCGTTGATGCTAAATCGAATACTTTTTATTTGGCAAAAACAAGGTGTTTTTATTTTTTTTTATTCATTTTTTATTGCAACTTGCCCAAGTTTTCAAAGAATATGAGTAAACGATAATTTATTAATTTACAAATTAATAAGGAGAATGCACCAAGAAGTTTGGAACAATTGCCTACGTGTTTTTAAGGATAATCTAGAAAGTGGGACTTACAAGGCTTTTTTTGAGCCGATTAAACCAATCAGTGTTAAACAGAATATTTTAACTATTGAAGTTCCCAGTTTGTTTTTCTACGAGTTTATAGAAGAGCATTATATAGACCTTTTAAAAACCACGATTAGGAAAGAACTTGGCCCTGATGCCAAGTTAGAATATAGTGTTCCAGTGGGTGCATCAAGTGTATCCAAGAAGAACACTGTGCTTCCCAGCAGTAATGGGAAGCAGAATCTGACGAATAAACCCGTACAAATGCCTGCTGAAATGTCTTCAATCCGCAACCCATTTGTCATTCCCGGTTTAAAAAAGCTGCAAATTGATCCTCAGCTAAACCCCGAATATTCATTTACCAATTTTGTCGAAGGAGAATGCAACCGTTTGGCTCGTTCGGCCGGATTGGCCATAGCCCAAAATCTGGGTGGAACATCATTCAATCCTTTATTCTTGTATGGTGAGTCGGGCTTGGGGAAAACCCATTTAGCACAAGCCATTGGCATCATGGTCAAGGAACAGCAACCGGAAAACACCGTATTGTACGTAAATGCCAATAAATTCAAAACCCAATTTACGGATGCCATTCGTAAAAACGAAACCAATAACTTTTTGCATTTCTATCAATGCATTGATTTACTTATCATTGACGACGTGCAGGAATTTATTGGTAAAGATGCAACCCAAAGAATGTTTTTCGAAATATTCAATCATTTACACCAACGAGGGAAACAATTGGTATTGACATCGGATAAAGCTCCGGTTGAATTGCAAGGATTGATCGACAAACGCTTATTATCGCGTTTTAAATGGGGGCTTTCTACTGAAATTCAAGCACCCGGATATGCAACGCGATTGGCTATTTTGAAACAAAGAGCCTACCGGGATGGCATAGAATTACCACAAAACGTGCTCGAATATGTGGCCAAAAACATCGTCAACAATGTACGGGAATTGGAAGGCGTATTGATCGGTTTGTTGGCTCAAGCCACGCTCAACAAAAAATCGATCACTTTGGAGTTGGCTCAGGAAACAATCGAAAAATTGATTAAACACACCAAACAAGAACTGACAGTTGACTACATACTGCAAGTTGTTGGTGATTATTTTCACATCGGCGAAGATAACATTCTCTCCAATACACGTAAACGTGAAATCGTACAAGCTAGGCAAGTTGCCATGTATTTTTCCAAACAATTGACTAAAAATTCGCTAAAAAGTATCGGGATGCAAATAGGCAAAAAAGACCATGCTACCGTACTACATGCCTATCGTACAGTCAACAACCTGATGGATACTGACAAGCATTTTAAACAACAAATAGAAGAGTTAGAGGCTAAGCTCACGTTATCTTAAAAATTTTGCGGATTAAAGGAAATTTTATCACTTTGCTGAAAAAATGGTACATTTTATGTATAGTGTATCATAAGTACTTTTAATAAGCAAAGGAAGATGAAAAAAATATTTATTGCATCATTGCTTGCATGCCTTATCATCGCATGCGAAGGGCCTGTAGGCCCTCCAGGCCCTCCGGGTGAAGGAACCAATTGGAGAAACGACACGTATGAAATTTTAGCTGGTGATTGGACATTGGTAGGTGATCCCAATCTGCCTGGTGGATCGTATTATGAATATGTGTTTTCTAATTCTTATATCTCGACTTTTGTTTTAGAATATGGAGCAGTGGCAGGATACATTGTATTTGCCGATGGTAAACAATCTTTATTACCATATATTGAAACGGTAGGATACACGGATAATGTAGGAAATCCTTATTTAGACCAAATCCAATATACCTGCGATGTATGGCCAGGGTACATAAGATTTATCGCCACTTGGATGGATTACTATAATGCAATGCCCTTACCGCCGGAATCGGTTAAATTTCGGATAGCTATGATGTGGTAATGAAAAGTTTAAGTTGCTCATAAGTTACATAACACTTTTGTTTCATTCATATGAACAAAGTGATTGAAGCGTTGCAAAATGAAATTCAATAATTAGTAGATATGAAAAATCCCCTTTCGGGGATTTTTATTTTTATCAAAATTGAATATTTTTTTTCAATTTCAGGCATTTTTGTTTTGGCAAAAGTTTAAATAACTAATTGTTCAGAAACTAACGAAAAACCCATACGAATAACAAAACTATTCGTTAAAAATGATCAGAATAACGCTTGTCAACGCTATTATTCAGCAACTCTCGATGTTGTCCGATCGTCTTCTTTATAAGGGCTAATTCTTTTGGTAGCAACTGAACCTTTCTCTACCTTATTTTCTTTTTCTTTCGAAGATTGACTATTTTTACCTTTATCTCCCTGTCCTAGTTTCTTGTGCATGGCGGGATGTTCAAATGCCTTGCCTCCCACAAACATTTCTCCCGCACCGGTCACAAGCCATTCGAGGCTAACTCCATATTTGGTATGTAAGTTGTAAATCATATCCACTCCGGCCAACATCCTAAATTTCTTCATTTCTGAAATTTTAGATGATGGTATGGAAAATTCTTCCGCCAAAACTTTGTACTTCAGACCTGGATTAGCTTTTACAATGGACTCCATCACCTCAATAACTCGCTGAGTTATTGCTTTTTTGATTTCGTAATAATTATTTTTCAAAATTTCTGAATTTTAATTTGGATTTTTCAATTTTTCTGAATTACTTTGTAAAAATTCCGACTTCGGAAATGGCTGTAAAGATAACAAAAAAACAAATCATTGTACCCCATGGTATGGTACGAAAAATCGCACAAAATCTGCACTGTAGCGAACGAATCGTACATTCGGCTTTGAAAGGTGTCACGCAAGGCAAGAAAAGCGATGCTGCACGCCGATTGGCCGAATTATTGTTACACGAACATATGAATGTCCCTTCACGTGATGACTGAAACAAATGCAAGTACCAAATTGTTCTTAAAGACGAAAACACATACACAAGCAGCACAAAAACAGGCATATAAGACAAATTTACTTCATTTAGAATAAAGTTATTGTCAAGAAAACAAAAGACTTATCGGATTTTTGAAATCAGATAGGTCTTTTGTTTTGGTGTATTAGATTTGAATAGCAGCTATATTATTTCAAACACTAAATAATCACAATCGGTTTGTTTTAAAATAGAGTCAATATGTTCCCGGCCTGTATCTGTGATAAATATTTGCCCAAAATCGTCACCAGCAACAAGATGAATGATGTGACTTACACGCTGCGCATCAAATTTGTCAAAAATATCGTCAAGTAAAAGCAGTGGGTTGATATTGCAATGCCTGCGAATAAAATCAAAATTCGCCAATTTTAAAGATACCAAAAAGGTTTTCTGTTGCCCTTGCGACGCAGATCTTTTGATTGGAAAGTCATTCATCTGCAACAAAAGATCATCTTTATGCACTCCCACTGTGGTATATTGCAAAAAACGATCTTTAGGTTCGGCTTCACGGAGCAATTGTGCGTAATCACAATCATGCAATTGGGAATGGTAGATCAATTGAACCTGTTCGTTACCTCCCGAAATCTCTTGATAGTATTGTTGGAAAACCGGGATTAACTCTTGGCAAAATTCAGTACGACATTTAAAAATCTTTTCTCCAGACGCAACCAATTGTTCATTCCATATTTCAAGCATCCCAGCATCAAACCAACGCGATTCGGCAAACTTTTTCAACAAAGCATTGCGCTGCTCCAATGCATGATTGTAACTCATCATGTTGTGCATGTATTGATGGTCATATTGCGATATGACCTCATTAATGAAACGTCTCCTCTCCTCGCTCCCACCGATAATCAAATTAATGTCAGCCGGAGAAATCATTACAATGGGTATGAGCCCAATGTGATCGGAAAGCCGGTCATAATCCTTTTTATTTCGTCTGAAAACCTTTTTCTGACCACGCTTGACACCACAATAAATATTTTCCGGTGTATTTTCCCGATCATATTCTCCCTGTATCATAAAAAAGTCGCTTCCATAACGAATATTTTGGGTATCGGTCGTGTTGAAACAGCTCTTGGTCATCGACAGATAGTATATCGCATCTAATACATTGGTTTTCCCGGTGCCATTGTTCCCAACCAAGCAATTGATTTTCGAGCAAAAGTCAAATTCCTTTTGCTCGTAATTTTTAAATTGCACCAATGAAAGCGTTTTCAAATGGCAATTAGATGGATTGGATTGCTGCATATAGATAGGTTACTATGATCTCCTTGTCAAAAATATGCTTTTCTACTGATCAATCCAAAATAAGTCGGATATTATCCGGTCGGACAGCATTTTTCCTGACCGGCTCAGCAAAAAACGATTGTCGTTGGTTTCCATAAGTCCTCTCTCGACATATGGTGTGGACAAACGTTGAAAGTGATCCAAAAACTTGCTTCCAAACCGATCAAGGATATATGTTTTATCGACTCCCCAAATAGTTCGCAGGGAAGTAAGCACATAATCATTATATTGATCAGCCAATGAAAGCTCTTCGCGTTCAAACCAGCCATTGCCGGCATTCACTTTTTCGACATATTGGCTATTGTTGTTTATATTCCATTGTCGCGATTGTTCATCATACGAATGTGCCGATGGGCCAATACCGATATAAGGCTTTTGCAACCAATACGCAGTATTATGCTTTGAATAAAATCCGGGACGAGCAAAATTGGATATTTCATAATGCTCCAATCCAGCTTCAGCAGCGGTATCGATCAAAACATCAAACTGCCGAAGGCTATCTTCTTCAGGAATTGCATAATCTGCGCCCTTTTTTCGGCGTATTCCAAAAACAGTCCGGGGTTCAATCGTTAAATGATATGCAGACAAGTGAGGAATATTTAAACTAAAAACTATTTCTAAGTTTTTTTTCCATCGCTGCATGGCCATGCGCGGCAATCCATAGATCAAATCAATATTGATGTTGTGAAATCCTTTTTCCTGTGCTCTTTTTACCGAATGCAATGCCTCATTCCCAGTATGCCTACGGTTCATCCATTGCAAATCATCATCAAAAAAAGATTGTACGCCAATACTCAATCGATTAAAGCCAAGCCCAAGCAAACCTTCCAAATAGGAGTCGGTCAAATCATCCGGATTCACTTCTATAGTAATTTCTGCATCCGGTGCAATATGGTAGTTATGTTGCACAGTTTCGAACAATTCTGATAATTCACCAATCGAAAGTACTGAAGGCGTCCCTCCTCCAAAATATAATGTTTCGATCGAACTGGCAGGAAGGTAATTTTTGCGTAAGGCCATCTCTGTGCACATTGCATCAAGCATTGCAGACTTCTCCTTCATGGAAACACGAAAGTGAAAATCACAATAGTAGCATACCTGCTTGCAATATGGAATATGTATATATAAACCGCTCATTCCTATTAATAAAACACAGATAGCATTCTCACAGTCTGCAATCGTGTTTTATTAGCAGTCTATTTTGTCGATCCGGAGTTGATGCCTGCCTCCGTCAAAGGCCGTATTCAAGAATTCATCCACAATGCAATAAGCAGTTTCTTCGGAAACAAAGCGAGATGGAATGGAACAAACATTTGCATTGTTATGGGCACGTGCCAATCGGCTTATCTCAGGAATCCAGCATAACGCACCCCTAATACCCTTATGCTTGTTGACAACCATATTGATTCCATTTCCCGATCCACACAATGTAATGCCTAAATCACAAACACCTTTGAAAATGGCTTTGGCCAAAGGATGGGCATAATCCGGATAATCAACCGAGTCATTACTATTTGAACCGAAATCTTCAACTTGATATCCTTTATTTTGGATATAATTTAAAATCTTGATTTTCAGATCATATCCGGCATGATCATTTGCAATACCTATTTTCATTCGAAAAAATTTATGAATAAGAGTGATCAATAATATGTGAGTTTGCCGGCATGTCATTTGCATATCACACATTCGTCGAACATGTGTAAATACTTAATAGATAAGCCATCCCAATTTATCACAACCTTAACAAAAATACGGCATTTTTTTGATATAAAGCGACTGAATAAAAAAATAGATAAAGAGGTATTGCAGGTTTCATTTTTATATTTACCTTTGCACCGCCTTTTAAGAAAAGGTACATGGTCCGTTCATCTAAGGGTTAGGATTCAAGATTTTCATTCTTGCCATAGGGGTTCGAATCCCCTACGGACTACGAGGTTTACGCAATTTCATATATAAAATGGAGTTGCGTTTTTTATTTATAGATATTCAAAAATCTGTACTCAGTATCTTTTTCACACCCATACAACAAATTGATTCATAGTGTGTTAAATAAGAACAAATTGTTCATTAACGCGCATATTTTTTTCTTTGATTTTCATCAAATAGCAAACTCAAGCCTCTGGCTACAATTTTATCTCGTTGATAAATGACATCCCAATCTGGAATGAGTTTGGCTATTCTAATAGTTTCTTTAATAAATATATTTTCCTGATCTGTTATGATTTCGATACCATCTAACATGTATGCATACATGTGTGTATATTTAGTAAGGATACTATCTATTGAACCATTCTCATTGGGTTGGATTCCAACATAAACTTGAATGTGTTTATCCTCTAAATCAGGAATATCTTTCCAATTAATATTTGAATATAAAAATTCTAAAATTTGATTGAGATTATCCTTGTAAAAATTTGATTCTTTTACAACTCGTTTATGATATATTTTTGTTCCAGTCAATAGGCCACCTTCAAATTCAAAAACAGTTTCCTTTTCATAAATAGATTCATATCCCATGTGGACATATTCAATGCAATTTCCTTGTGGGCTGATTAATTCTCCATTTACCCATCCCGCAAAAATTAAACCTTGTCTACATTCATCTGGAAATATTTTCTTCAAATCAATTTTTACACTCCGATCATGACAATGATAAATATTACTTAAAGAAATATGGTCTTCTACTATGATCCATTCTGCCACATACCCTCTCCAACAAGCTGTAGAATAAATAGATTCAATCGTATCAGATTTATATTTTTCGGGATGTAACAATCTATCTTGGCTTTCTATCTCATCCATAATTCTAATTTGCAGGGAATCGTAATCACTTCTCAATGTGAGGGGATTAGAAAAGAGTGCCATCGTATCCCCTTTCCAAATCAGAATATCTCCAAATTGAGCTGTCGCATATGATGGTAAAGAGAGAAATAGAGATAGCATAACTAAATATACCTTCTTCTTCATGGTAATTCATTAAATGACAAATAAATAAACATTCTCACATATATGACTTTTATTCAAAAACACAAATAGTCTTTTATTTGATATGAAGTTATATTTTCCATCAAAAATATAACTAAAATCATTTTGAAACCGAAATTTGCAAGTTGAAGATTTCCAAAAGCACACTTTTCATCCCTAAATGACTTTAAACGCTTATCAAAAAAACACACAAATTACTAAAAATAAACCAATTAACAAATTATACATAAAAAACCCCGACCATGCAAGTGCAACGATCGGGGTAAAACTTATAATGAATAAGCGCCTGAAAGGGCGACAAATCACATCAATAAGGATATTTTGTATAGGCTTATCGGATTATTGGAAGGTTAAAACTTGTATCCTACACCAATCTGAAATACCTGATTTGCTGATCCTGATATTTCTAGACCTGAAAGATCACTTGCATATACCGGTTGAAATCCAATATTGAATCTAGTTGATACAATGAAATGCCCCATAATCGCATACTGAACACCTATAACAGCTGCAAAATCAACTGCATTAAATTTCATGTAGGTTGATTCTAAATAATCATCATATTGCGATCCTGATATCGTTACATTATCTGCTTTCAATCCCCTATAAACATTAAAACCAATCTGAGGACCGACAAAAATGCTCAGATTTGTTACTGGTTTGATATCCAACAATACAGGAATATTGATATAATTCAACCTGTTGGTTACATCAACACTAGAAATTTTTTCTTTCTGCCCCTGCATTGAAAATCCTAATTCAGGTTGTAAACCTATAACTCTTGTAAAACTAAAATTTACAAACCCTGATAAGTAAAGCCCCGCAGCTGCATCGCCCGCATCAAAATCTTGACTACGCCCTTGATATTTAATTTCACCAGAAGATAAGGTGGAAACATTAAGCCCCACATTAGCCCCAAATGTAATCTGTGCAGAGGCTTCATTGACAAACACCATAGTAGCTATGGATAAAAACATTGCGACTAAAATAATTTTTTTCATTTGATTTGATATTATTTGTTAAAAGATATGTAAATACGCTGTAAACATACAAATATTTTTGGCTCAAGACAACTTTAGTGATTCATTTCTCAAATTCTTAAGTAATAAAGATTATCAATGAATCAAATCGAGACCTATTTAGTTGCGATTATATCAATTTCCGCTTCTTTTAAATTTTCAGACAAAGCTTTGACTTTGATTTTTCCTGCCTTGTCGGCTTGAATAATTCCCAGACACATTCCGTTGAATGCCTTTCTTTCAGGTATCTTGCATGATGATAAGTCCGTCATATTACCATTTTCGACTCCGATAAGATGTGCGCCTTCTATTTCAAACTTTACAAGATTATCGGCGTAAGGCACAACGTATCCATTTTTGTCTACAATTTCCACTTTCACATGAGCAACATCCGAAGGATCGGCATGGATGCTGGTCCGGTCTACCGATAAACGAACGGCTGCCGGGGTACCAGTGGTGAATACTTGGGTAACAAACGTTTTGCCGTCCTTTTTGCCTACAGCCTTTAATTCTCCGGGCTCATATACCACATCCCACGAAAGATGAAGATCGGCGGTAGATGTTTGCACCTTACCCTGACCATAAGTATTCCACCACCCTTCGGTTCCTTTACGCGGAAATTCGAAACGTTTTTCTCCGTAAGATTTCCCATTGACAAATATCTCTACAGTATCGCAATTGGTGTAGCATACCAGCGGGATAACCTGTCCTTCGCGTCCTTCCCAATTCCAGTGTGGCAATACATGAAGCACTGGCTCTTTAGTCCATATACTTTTAAAAAAATAATACCCATCCTTAGGAAACCCGCAATTGTCTATAATTCCATATGTAGCACCTCTCGCTGGCCAACGACATTCTCCATAGTAATCGATTCCTGTCCACATAAAATCACCAATTATGTAATCATACAAAATAGTAAATTTCCAGCGTTGCTCCACATCAATCAAACGGGTATTGTACATAGCTTCGAATTTGTCGGGGTTATTACCAATCATGTATGAACCTCTTGGTCCGCCTAAGCCATCAGTTTCCGTCCCTACCATTCTCCAGTTCGGATGGTCATGACGGTCGATACTGTACAAAATCTCCCTGCGTTGACCCCATCTGTCGGCATAATTGTATCCAATAATGTCTTTATCGAACGCATGGAGAAATTCTTGCGTGGCAGCATAAACGTCTGCCGCAATATTTTCGTTTCCTGCTGTTACCAAGCGGGTTGGATCTTCACGATGACAGAGGTCAATCATTTCTTTTGCTAAAGAAGGACCTTGTTCGCTCGATTGATCCGGAAGTTCGTTACCAATGCTCCACATCACTATCGAAGGATGATTCCTATCGCGGCGCACCATGGCAAGAAGATCTTTTTCATGCCATTCCTCAAAATACAACTTGTAGGTATACTCTCTTTTTCCTTTTATCCATTCGTCAAACACCTCATCCATGACTAAAAATCCCATTCTGTCACATAAATCAAGAAACTCTGGAGCTGGAATATTGTGGGCTGTACGTATAGCATTGCATCCTCCCTCTTTAAGTATTTGCAGACGGCGTTCCCACATTCTTTCGGGCACAGCTACACCCACTCCACCGGCATCGTGGTGCAGATTGACACCTTTCATCTTGACTTGTTTCCCATTGAGCAAAAATCCCTTGTCTACATCATATGCTATAGACCGAATACCAATTGTAGTAGTTACATTATCAATTTCCTTTTTCCCCGCTATGATATATGTTTTTAACGCATAAAGGTTGGGGGATTCCACAGACCACAGTGATGGATTCTGAACCATAATCTGTTGCGATATTTTTGTTTTTCCATTGGCATTGATGGATAAAGGCGATTCGGCACTCCCTACCTGGACACCCTGATCATTTAGCAGAATATATTTAACAGCTAAGTCCTTAT
The DNA here is from genome assembly GCA_031549585.1 of Bacteroidales bacterium. Taxonomy (GTDB): domain Bacteria; phylum Bacteroidota; class Bacteroidia; order Bacteroidales; family UBA4181; genus JAIRLS01. The sequence goes on along the minus strand of JAVBPN010000180.1, from coordinate 724 downwards.
AAGCAGTTTCTCCTTCATTCAGGATGGAGACATCGATCAACACCTTTGCCTGTTGTTCATTGACATCGGAAGTGTATGCAAAAACGCCCCATTTCTCAAAGTGTAGCAGATTGGTTTTTATTAAATGAACATGACGGTAGATACCCGATCCGGTGTACCATCGTGAATTGGGTTGTTGCGAATTGTCCACACGAACAGCAATAACATTATCTCTCGCTTTCAGGTATGGAGTCAAATCGTACGAAACCCCAGAGTATCCATATGGGTATTTGCCCAAATGTTGTCCGTTAATCCACACGTCACTATTCATATAGATGCCGTCAAATTCGATGCTCCATTTTGTATCTTTACCTAAACCCGCGACATTGAATGTTTTTCTATACCATCCGATTCCCATAGGAAAGTAACCTGCATTTCCACCTCCAGGTGCATTTTCAAAGTTTGCTCCTTCGATGCTCCAATCGTGGGGAAGGCGTATGTTTCGCCATGATGCATCATTAAAAGATGGCTGCTGAGCGTTGGTAGCGTCGCCAAGGTAGAACTGCCAATTGTCATCAAAAAGGATGACTTTCCTGGTTTCCTGTTGCGCATATATAGAACAACAAAACAATATGCTACAAATAATTATCAGATTTTTCACGGTATTTTAATTTTGCCAATTAATTTGAATAATTTTCCACACGCCCATATTTTTCTTGTATCATTTGTTACCATATTATCTTTA
>JAVBPN010000317.1:0-7092 GCA_031549585.1 Bacteroidales bacterium | reverse complement strand
CCAAGGCTGATACTGTATACCACTATCAGGCGATGAGCTACTTCAAACAAAAGGATTATTTAACCGCTTCGCATTATTTCAGCAACTATTATAAGAATATGCCACAGTCGCCTTTTGCAGAAGAATGTGAGTTTCTTGCGGGATATTCTTATTACATGCAAAGCCCAAGAGCCGAATTGGATCAAACTGAAACATATGCGGCCATTGATGTATTCCAATTGTTTTTGATCCGCCATCCAAAATCTCAATATGCTGGTGAAGCGCAGCAGCTTTTAGCTGAAATGAGAGATAAGTTGGTCGACAAATCCTATATCACCGCAAGGTTATACTTCCGGCTCAGCCACTATAAGGCTTCTATTGTGGCATTAAACAACAGTTTATCTGATTATCCAAGTACCAAATACCGGGAAGAATTGATGTTCCTCCTATTAAAATCAAGCTATTTGTATGCGCAAAATAGCGTATCCGATAAACAAAAAGAACGTTATCAAGCCGCTGCTGATGAATATTATTCCTTTGTCAGCGAATTTCCCCAAAGCCGGTATGTCAAAGAGGCACAACAGATGTTCGACAGAACAGACCTATTCCTGAAAAATAGGTTAACACCTGAAGATTTAGAATAATTTCGCAATTAATATAATTAAAAATGGATTTTAAAAAATCAAAAGCACCTGTAACCACGATTACCCGTGATTTAGATCAATTGTACACAAAAACCGGCAACCTTTACGAAACAGTGGTGATTGTATCCAAACGAGCCAATCAAATCTCTGTAGAAATGAAACAAGAATTGAACCGGAAATTGGAAGAATTTTCAAGTTACGCCGACAATTTGGAAGAGGTATTTGAAAACAGGGAACAGATAGAAATATCTCGTTTTTATGAAAAATTACCCAAACCTACATTGATTGCATTGCAGGAGTTTACTGATGAAGAAGTTTACTACCGCAATCCGGCAAACGACACGGAATCGGTTAAATAAATTAATGATACTCAAGGGGAAAAATATCATTATTGGAGTTACGGGAAGCATAGCGGCATACAAAGCAGCTATGCTTGTTCGATTATTGGTAAAAGAAGGAGCTGCGGTCAAAGTGATCATGACTCCTTTGTCCAAACAGTTTATTACGCCTCTTACCATGGCTACTTTATCCAAAAATCCAATACTAGTTGATTTTTTTGACCCTGAAAACGGTTCTTGGAATAGCCATGTAGATTTGGGCACTTGGGCAAATGCCTTATTGATTGCGCCCGCTTCGGCCAATACATTGGCAAAAATGGCCAATGGAATAGCCGACAATTTGCTTTTAACCACGTATTTATCTGCAAGATGTCCTGTGTTTGTGGCTCCGGCAATGGATCTGGATATGTTTTCCCACCCAACGACAACCAAAAACATCAAAGCACTTCAGTCAATAGGCGTGCATGTGATTGAACCGGCATCCGGAGAATTGGCCAGCGGTTTAGACGGTAAAGGACGCATGGAAGAACCGGAGACAATTGTTCGTTTCCTCTGCGACCGGCTTTCTCCTGCTGATTGTTCCGGCAAAAAAGTAATGGTCACTGCCGGGCCGACATACGAGCCACTTGATCCAGTGAGATACATTGGCAATCATTCATCCGGGAAAATGGGTTATGCCATTGCTGAAGAATTGGCTGCAAGAGGTGCAGATGTAATCCTGATTAGCGGCCCCGTCAATTTATCCGTAAATCATCCGTCCATTCAAAAAATTGATGTCAACACAGCCAATGAAATGTATCAAGCGGCAATTGAAAATTTCCGCGGGGTTGATGCTGCTATTATGGCTGCAGCTGTGGCCGACTTCACCCCTGAAACAGTACAACTGGAAAAAATTAAGGACAAACAAAATTATAACCTGCAGTTAAAACCGACACAGGATATTGCGGCAGCATTAGGCAAACAAAAGCAAAAAGGACAAGTATTGGTTGGGTTTGCACTCGAAACGCAAAATGAAACAGAAAATGCCATGCGAAAAATGGAACAGAAAAATTTCGATTTCATTGTGCTTAATTCATTGAATGATCGTGGAGCCGGTTTTGGCGTATCGACCAATAAAGTATCCATCATTGATACAAACCGGAATATTCAGCAGTTTGAATTAAAATCCAAACTCGAAGTAGCCAAAGATATTGTTAATCAGTTGGTATCGTTATGGTAAATCGGACAAAATATATTTTATGCGTGGTTTTCTTATTGCTTGGATGGTGTGCGTCATCAAAAGCTCAAGAGCTTCGTTGCAATATACAATTGGTTACCACGCAAATACAAGGATCTAACAAAAGCGTAACAGACGCTTTGCAAACGGCTCTTTACGAATTTGTCAATACTCGCATATGGACCAACAATACCTTTTCTACGGAAGAAAGGATTGAATGCAACATGTTGATCAATATCACAGACCTAACAGGCAACGATTTTTCGGGTACGATACAAATACAATCACGCCGCCCGGTATTTAATTCTATTTACAATACAACTTTACTGAATTTCAAGGATGAGAATTTAAAATTCACCTATGTGGAAGGCCAACCATTGGAATTTAGTGAAACCATGTTTATGTCGAACTTAACTTCGGTCATTGCGTTTTATGTATACATCATTATAGGGTTGGATTATGATTCGTTTTCACTTAATGGTGGTACCGCATTTTATAGGCAAGCTGAAATGATCGTCAATAATGCGCAACAATCAAGCGAAAGAGGTTGGAAAGCCTTTGAGGGAAACAACCGGAACCGTTATTTGATGGTACAAAATTTAATGGATGACCGGTATAGGAGCGCACGCGAATTTATATACAGATACCACCGATTGGGCTTGGATCGCATGAGTGATCGTCCGAATGAAGCCCGAAGCGATATGATTACCGATTTACAACTTTTACAGGACGTATTTCGGAGAAAACCTGATCCATATTTATTTCTTTTGCAGTTAATTAATGAATCAAAATCGGATGAGTGGGTGAATCTTTTCAGTAGTGCAACACCGGATGAGAAAACAAGGGCGGTAAAAATTCTGAAAGAAATCGATATTTCCAACGCATCCAAATACGATAGAATCAATCAATAACTTAATCAAAAACTTATGAATCGGATATTATTTGCAATTGCTTTATGTTGCTTGCTATACTCTTGTGGTGGAGGAAGTGGGAAAAATGGTTCCTCTAGCAGTAACGAAACCTCAAAAATTGAATCAGATTTACAGAAAGAACGTATATCTGGAAATGTTACTTCTGTACGTCAACGGGTTTATTGGTCGCTTGAAAAGTTCGGCCGAATCGAAAAAGGCAAGTTGCAAAATATGAGCCGTCAGGATTTTCTGAAAACGTATGACAAAGATGGTTTCTTAACGGAAGAAACCCATTATGATGCCACTGACAACATAGTAAGCCGCCAAACATGGGCATACACTAATTCACATTTACCGAAAAAAACAGTTTCATATAAAGGCAATAATGAATTGACCGATAGCACAGTATATTCGTACAATGATAGAGGAAAGTTGGTGAAAATGGAAAAATTCAACGCCGAAGGAAAATCAGTGACGCGCAATGAATACACCTATTATGAAGACACCGGCTTATTGATGGATGAAGATATATATCAAAACGATAAGCTCAACCTTAAATATGTGCATATCTATCAAGGAGGGAAATTGATTGAAAAACAAAGGTATTGGGGAGGTGGTTCGTTGGCCGGAAAGGAATATTTCAGATATGCCGGCAATTACACTACTGAAGTTCGTGCCGAAAAATATCAAAATAAAGATGCTTCATTTGTAAGCCATACAGAATATGCCAATTTCACTGAATTTGGCGATTACGAGCTAAAAATAGGATACGATGAGTCCGGCAACGAAAGAACCAAAATCGAATATATGTATGATCAGTATGGCAACCTTACCGAATATACTCCGTTTGCCATGCACTCAAAAGAGTTTGTTGCAACTGAAAGTTACGACGAATATGTGGAAGATGATAGCGAAGCCGAAGGCGAAGATGATGGTAATAAAGCCATCGAGGTAACAGAAGTAGATACCCCGCAAGTCGGCACGATTGAATATTGGACTCCGGAAATTGGCGATGCATACACTTATGAGTACGATGACCATAAAAACTGGACAACAAAAATCACCTATAAAGTAGACCAAAGCAAGGAAGAACGTACCCGCCAGTTTTTTTACGAACGGATCATCACATATCGCTAAAATCTAAATTTCAAAAGTACGCTCAGTCATTTTAGAGACTTGAATACAAAAGTCAAAATATCAGCCATTTCATTTCTCAATTCTTTGCCGTTCGCATATTGTTTGGAACACTCCGACCTTCTCTCTGAAATAGAGATTTCATATGACGTTCCTTCTCAATGTGCTGATAAATTATTGTCCGGACAAGCTGACATTGGGCTTATTCCTATTGTAGAAACACTCCGTATGCCTGAATCTTACATCGTTTCTGACTTATGCATTGGAGCAAAAGGAGCAGTAAAAACCGTTATTTTGGCCAGTAATATTCCTATATCGCAAGTAACTAAAGTTTACATGGATCATCATTCGCGAACTTCAGTTGCTTTGGCTAAAATATTGGCAAAACATCATTGGCATATTCAGCCTCAATGGGTACAACCGGAAAATGGTATCATCGAATCTTTAAAGGAAAAGGATGCAGCCGCAGTGATCATCGGGGATAAAGCATTTGACGTTAAAGCGCCATACATTTATGACCTTGCTTCGGAATGGCAAGATTTTACCGGACTTCCTTTTGTTTTTGCCTGTTGGGTAGCCAATAAAAAATTGGATTCTGAATTTTTGCAGCGTTTCAACCGGGCTATGTCTTCTGTATTTACCGATATGGAGCAAATTGTATCATACTACCGGTCACAAGTTGCACCACATATTGATTTATTGGACTATTATACCCATTACATCAGTTACGAATTAGACGAAGAAAAACGAAAGGGATTGGAACTATTCCTTCAATATGCAAAGAACAGCATAGGAAGTTAATAGAAAGGCGCATATACTGCAACCTTAAATTTTAAACTTTAAATCTTAAATATCGTTTGTTTGGTTTAATCAACCCGGATGTCCTCATTGGCGAGATCCGATTCGACTATACCGTCGCGTAACCGAACAATCCGGTGTGCATAACGCGCAATATCTTCTTCGTGTGTCACCAACACAATCGTATTTCCACCTCTGTGTATTTCGCCAAAAAGCCGCATAATATCGACAGACGTTTTGCTATCCAAATTACCGGTTGGTTCGTCAGCCAAGATCAAAGAAGGATCACCGACAAGCGCCCTCGCCACTGCAACCCGTTGACGCTGCCCCCCAGATAATTCATTGGGTTTATGGTACATCCTGGAAGTCAATCCGACTTGTTCTATGACTTGAAGCGCCCGTTCCAACCTGTCTTTTTTGGATACTCCTGCATAAATCAATGGCAATTGTACATTATCCAATCCGGTATATCGAGGAAGCAAATTAAACGTTTGGAATACAAATCCGATTTCCTTGTTGCGAACCTCTGCCAATCGATCATCTTCCATCGCACTCACATCTTGTCCGTTCAAAATATAATTTCCTGAAGTCGGCGTATCCAAACATCCAATAATGTTCATCAACGTTGATTTTCCCGACCCTGAAGGCCCCATGATTGCGACATATTCATTTTTAGCAATATCAACAGACACGGAGTTAAGGGCAGGCACCTCTATTGTACCACCAATAACATATGTCTTTGAGATAGATATCAATCGAATTAGCTTATCCATACCCTAATTAATTTGAAACAGTAAAGAAAATAAATAATGATTAATTATCGTTATGCATTAACATACATTAACAATTTTGATCGTCCAATCCGTTCATTTTTAAAGAAAAAAGCAAAAATATGGTAAGATTTGCATTATTTTTGTTATATTTGTCAAAAGGTACTTTATCCAAATTAACGTAAGAAAACAATGAAGTCAATATATTTAACCATTCTATATGTAGTGTTGGGCATAAGTTATGTGTCTGCCCAGCAAGGCGAAAAGGTGAAATGGTATACTCCTGCAGAAGCACAAGAGTTAGCGAGCAAAGCGCCTCGTCATATTTTGATCGATGTGTATACCGATTGGTGTGGATGGTGCAAAACAATGGATGCCAACACATTCAATAATCCGACCATTGCCAAGTATATCAATGAAAACTTTTATCCGGTGAAATTCAATGCCGAATCGAAAGAACCGGTTACTTTTGCAGGACATACGTTTGTCAATGAAAGCACTGCACCTCAATCTGTCCACCAATTGGCTGCAGCGTTGCTGAATGGACAAATGAGTTATCCGTCCGTTGCATATCTCACTGGTAAATTGGAATTAATCGGCCCTGTTCCCGGATACTTGACTCCGGCACAGATTGAGCCATTATTGCATTATATCGTCGAAGAAAAGTATAAAGAAAACATACAATTGGCTGATTATCAGAAAAATTTCGTCAGCAAATTGTAAAATCATTTAGAGCAATAAGAAAGCCCTACATCTTAAAACTTGTAGGGCTTTTCTGTTTTTATATTACCAATCCGTTATTTTCCTAACACATCAATCAAAAAGATTCTTTACTTTTTGAAAAAAGCTCTTATCCTCTTTCGTAATTTTAGGACGGAAATTGGTAGAGTTATTTAATTTTTCCAAAATGCCTTTTTCTTCTTTTGAAACACTCTGAGGAATCCATACATATACGGTAACTAATAAATCACCCTTACCATGCCCGTTAACATCGGGAATTCCTTTATCTCTTAACCGGAGTATTTTCCCGGATTGTGTGCCCGCGTCTATTTTAATCTTTACTTTTCCTTCAATTGTTGGTATTTCTGCTGCCGTTCCATTAATGGCCTCAGGAACACTAATAAACAAAGGATAGATCAAATCATTTCCATCCCGTGTCAAGTCTTCGTCTTGTTCTTCTTCTATAGCAACAATCAGATCACCATTGATCCCTCCACGGCGTGCAGCGTTTCCTTTTCCACTGACATTGAGTTGCATTCCTTCGGAAATGCCTGCCGGTATTTTGATTGATATAAATTCTTC
>JAVBPN010000159.1:0-11343 GCA_031549585.1 Bacteroidales bacterium | reverse complement strand
CTCTTGGTAATCTTTCACGCAAACAACTTTAGAACCGGCCAATTCCGTAGGATTGTTTTTGCGGAATTCTTTCATCATATTCTTGATTTCTTCAATACCGGTAAAACCTTTTTTAGTGATAGACAACATGTCTTCTTTGTAAAAACCGTGTTTCAGGTAAATGTCATTTAATATATCAATCAACGTTTTTCCTTGATCGGCGGCCCATGCAGCAGCTTCGGCAATCAAGGCGCAGGCGATCATCGCATCTTTATCGCGTACAAATTCTCCGGCAAGATAGCCGTAGCTTTCTTCTCCGCCGACAACAAAAGTTTTCTTGCCTTCATTTTTAGCAATAATATCTGCAATATATTTGAAGCCGGTAAGACAATCAAATGCTTCAACAGCAAAACTGTCGGCAATTGATTTGATCAATTCGCTGGTGACAATTGTTTTAATTATATATTCATTTCCTTTGAATAAATTGCGGGCTTTCCATTGTGCTAACACATAATATACCAGTAAAGATCCGGTTTGATTGCCGTTGAAAAGCATAAAATTACCGTCGGGTTTTCTCACGGCAATACCCACTCTGTCGGCATCGGGATCGGTTGCCAATACAAGATCTGCGCCGATTGATTTTGCTTTGTCGATACCCATTTGCATGGTAGCGCGTTCTTCCGGATTGGGTGATTTTACAGTTGGAAAATCTCCGTTTGGAATCATTTGTTCATCAACAAAATTGACATTTTCAAAACCATATTCTTTCAAAACACGAGGAACAAGATGCGCTCCGGTGCCATGCAATGGAGTATAAACGATTTTGAGATCTTTGTGTTTTTGTATAATTTCGGGAATTAAAGATAGCGTTTTTATTTTTCCGATGTAAATATCGTCAATTTCTTTTCCAATAATTTCAATATTTTCAGGAATTCCTGTCCACTTAACATCATCAATATTTTTGATGTTGGCAACTTCATTCATCACGCCTTCATCATGCGGATGAATAAGCTGGGCACCGTCGTTCCAATAAGCTTTGTATCCGTTGTATTCTTTAGGATTGTGTGATGCTGTTACCATTACGCCACTTTGGCAACCCAATTGGCGTACGGTAAAAGAAAGTTCCGGTGTTGGACGCATATCTTCAAATAAATATACCTTGAAACCATTGGCAGAAAATACATTGGCAGTGGTTTGCGCAAAAAGTTTGCTGTTGTTTCGTGAATCATGCGAAACAGCAACTTTTATTTGCGGAAGGTTGGAAAAATGTTTTTTTACATAATTAGCCAAGCCTTGCGTAGCCATTCCAATGGTATAGATATTCATACGGTTGGTGCCAACGCCCATGATACCGCGCAATCCTCCCGTTCCGAATTCTAAATTTTGGTAAAATGCGTCTTTTAATTCCATAGGATCGCCATTGATCAATGCCTGCACTTTATCTTTTGTTTCTTGATCATAGTTTCCTGTTAACCAAGATTCAGCTCTGTTGATAATATCGGTGTTTTCCATGGTAATATTATTTAAATATTCAATAATTTTATTTTAGGCAAGTCTGCTAATCATCTTGATTAAGCTACTTTTCCAATCAGGAATGATTAATGAAAAATCATTTTTTATTTTCGATTTGTCCAATACACTGTAGCGTGGACGCGGAATAGGAGTGGGGTATTGTTCGGTTGAAATAGGATGTACATTGCAATTTAAATTGGACAATTGTATGATTTCTCTTGCAAAGTCAAACCATGCGCATTCTCCTTCATTCGAAAAATGGTAGAGTTCAACGCCTTTGTTCCAATTATCTACTTGAGGGATTATTTTTAAAATAGCTTCTGCTAAATCGGCTGCATTGGTGGGTGTTCCACGTTGATCGGCAACCACATTGATATCGCTTTTTTCGGCACCCAAACGACGCATGGTTTTAACAAAATTATTACCGAAAATGGAATAAAGCCAAGCTGTTCGGATGATAATTGCTTTGTCTGTATTATTTCTTATCGCTGTTTCACCTGCAAGTTTTGATGATCCGTAAACTGTTTGTGGGTTTGTTGTATCATCTTCCACGTAAGGTTTTGTGCCGTTTCCGTCGAAAACATAATCGGTGGAAATATGGACTAAAAATGCATTATGTTTATGAACGGATTTTGCCAGATTTTCACAGGCGTCTCTATTGATTTTATTACAAAGTTCAACATCCTGCTCCGCTTTATCTACTGCAGTGTATGCAGCACAGTTGATGATATGTGTGATATTGTTTTCCGAAATAAATTTATCAATGGCAACACTATCTGTAATATCTAATTCTGCTACATCTGTAAACAAAAAAGCAGCATCAGGCAATATTGAGGAAATAGCTTTGATTTCACTTCCCAATTGTCCATTGCTTCCTGTAACTAATATATTTTTGTTGATGTTCATATTATTCCATCTTACTATCGCTTTTCACTTTTTTTACACTAACGGTTTGAAATACTCAATCGTTTTTTTCAATCCTTCTTCCAGCTGTATTTTCGGTTCCCAATCCAACATTTTTTTTGCCAAATCAATATTAGGCTGGCGTTGCATAGGATCATCGGATGGCAACGGTTTATTGATTATTTTAGAGGAAGAGCCTGTGAACTTGATTACCTTTTCAGCTAATTCCAAAATAGTAAATTCGTTCGGATTGCCAATGTTTACAGGACCGATAAAAGAATCATCGGTATTATTCATCATTCTTATCATGCCTTCAATCAGATCGTCAACATATTGAAAACTCCTTGTTTGCCGACCATCTCCATATATTGTGATATCTTCGCCTTTCAAGGCTTGTACAATAAAATTAGAAACCACACGACCATCATTCATAAACATTTTAGGACCGTAGGTATTGAATATTCTGATAATTTTTATATCAACATTGTTTTGCAAGTGATAATCCATGAACAGTGTTTCGGCACAGCGTTTGCCTTCATCGTAGCAGGATCTGATGCCGATTGGATTTACATGTCCCCAGTAATCTTCTTTTTGAGGATGCACTTTCGGATCGCCGTAAACTTCGCTGGTAGATGCTTGCAGTATTTTAGCTTTTATGCGTTTGGCCAAACCTAACATATTGATGGCACCCATCACTGATGTTTTGATTGTCTTTATCGGATTATACTGATAGTGTATGGGAGAAGCAGGACAAGCCAAATTATAAATTTGATCTACTTCTATAAAAAACGGCATGGTAACATCATGGCGGATAAGCTCAAAATAAGGATTATCTAACAGATGAATAATATTTTGCTTTTGTCCGGTAAAATAATTATCTAAACAAACCACTTCATTGCCATCATTTAAAAGACGTTCGCAAAGATGTGAACCTATAAATCCCGCACCGCCTGTTACTAATATTTTCTTTCTTGTGTTCATTTTTATTTGATTTTCTTTGCAGAATTCTAATTCTCAATTCTTAATTGCTTCCTTTTATCCCTACGCCTTCATAATAAAATCCTTCTTTAATGATTTCGTCTTTTTCATAAAGATTCCGTCCATCAAAAATCATAGGATAGTTAAGTTGTGATTTGATTTTTTTCCAGTCAGGGAACCTGAATTCCGTCCATTCTGTTACCAAAAAAAGCACATCGGCATTTTTAACAGTTTCATAAATATCATTGCAATATTGGATTGTATCGCCTATTCTGCGTTTTGTTTCAAGCATAGAAACAGGATCGTAGGCTTTAACTTTACAGCCTTCTTTTATAAGTTTATCAATTAAAACCAATGATGGTGCCTCGCGCATATCGTCTGTGCCGGGTTTGAATGCCAATCCCCATAATGCAACGGTTTTTCCTTTGATATTACCCCCGAATTTAACCCAAAATTTATTAAATAATAAAAGTTTTTGATCATAGTTAACATCCTCCACTGATTTCAACACACGCATGTTGTAGCCGCTTTGTTCGGCTGTTTTTATCAATGCTTTTACATCTTTAGGAAAACAAGAACCGCCGTATCCAACACCGGGATACAGGAATTTGCTGCCGATACGGCTGTCGCTGCCCACACCTTTGCGCACCAAATTGATGTCGGCACCAACTAATTCACAAAGATTTGCCACATCATTCATAAAACTAATGCGGGTGGCAAGCATCGCATTGGCAACGTATTTCGTCATTTCGGCAGAAGGAACATCCATGAAAATCACCGGATGCCCATTGAGCACAAACGGTTTGTAAAGCCTGTGCATCACTTCTTCCGCTTGTTTTGATTCAACGCCTACAACAATTCTTTCCGGATATAAAAAATCTTTAATGGCGCTTCCTTCCTTTAAAAATTCAGGGTTTGATGCTACATCAAAAGGAATATTTACTCCTCTTTTTTCTTGTTCTTCTTCAATAGCTTTTCTTACCTTTTGCGCAGTTCCTACAGGTACCGTACTTTTTGTAACAACCAATTTGTAGCTGTTCATGTTTTTTCCCACAGTACGCGCAACATCCAATACATAACTCAGATCGGCACTGCCGTCTTCATCAGGCGGGGTGCCTACTGCACAAAATATCACTTCCGATTCATTCAAACACGAAGTAAGGTCTGTAGTAAAATTTAAACGCTTCTTCTCAATGTTTCTCAATAAAATTTCGTCCAACCCTTGTTCATAAATTGGAGAAATTCCTTGTTTAAGTTTTTCAATTTTATTTTTATCAATATCCACGCATGTTACTTCAATGCCAACTTCTGCAAAGCAAGCGCCCGTAACCAATCCCACATAACCTGTTCCAACAATAGCTATTTTCATATTATTATACAATAAATTAAGTTTCTTGTGCAAAGATACAAAAATACTATGAAAGAACAAACAATAAATTTTATTTTTTCTGAGGTTGATCAAAGTTTATAAAGTTCCTAAGGTTTTAAAAGTTGTTTTTGATTGACAATTGATAATTTCCGTAATGCATTGAAGAAAATATTAATTTGTAAATTTATTAATTGTTAGGCTGTTAGCTAATAAAAAGCAATGTTCAAAGATAATCCGAAATTGAAACGGACAATGTTGATGGAATTTGCATTTGCCAAAGAATTATATACTAACTGTGAAGGGTTGTATGTTTGATAATTGATGACGTTTTCAGATGTTTTTTTCTGCATATCAATAAAGGTATAATCACAAAAAATGCCTAAATAAATTCTATGTCCTATAATCCTTTTTTTATGCCAGTCACAAGCATATTTATCATCATTTTTACCTAAATCCCACACTTTACCAAGCGCAAGCGAAAACATAGCCCCTGTTTTAAGCACATCATTATCTGAATAAATATAGCCTTTTTGTTGATAAAAACCATATTCTTGTTCATTGTAATGTTCATTCCCTATAAATGTACTATAACCATGGGTTTCCAATATATCCGCCGACGCCTCGTAATTGCCCGACAGCGGAATGTTCAATTTTAATCCCAATGATGCATAATATTTCATGTTGTAGGGAAAATAGAAATTCAGCATTACAGGAATGTTAAGATAATTGATTTTATCGGTTTCTTTATAATTTTTATAATCTGCATTGAAAATAAAGCGGGAATCGTTCAAATAGCCAATGTTTTGTATAGGATAAGATATTGAATAAGCTGTTGGCCCTATTGATGAAAAACAATGCGCTACACCCAAGCCCACCGACAACGATAGCGGATCTGATAGAAAAAAGTTGTATCCTATCTTTACATCTCCGCCAAAACCTTTAAAATCTATATCTTTTGCTATGCCCAATGAATACCAGCCTGCAGTGCCAATAAAAATTTCATTGTCCGGTTTTTTTGCGCTTATTTTGCCGCATAATCCCGATAATGATATAAAAAGAAGAACGCAAGCTATTGGTTTCATCTATTGTTTGATTATTTTTATTGTTTCGCCGTTTATTTTAAGGAAATAAATTCCTCTCGGTAATGTTGAAATATCTATTTCCATTTGGTTGCTGCACATCATATATTGGGCAGCAAGTGTCCCATAAACATTATAAATATTAATAGGAATATCATCGATGCTGTCTGTCCATTGTTCGTTATCAATAGTCAGTTGCTTGCTTGTTGGATTCGGAAAAATTCTTATTTCTTGCGGCGTATAGGTGTCAGGTTGTATGCCGCAGATATTGATGTGTGTGCCGTTAGTCAATGTGGCGATGGCACTGTAAATGCCGGAAGGCGCAAACCCTGATGGTATATACAATACCGCAGAAGCATTGTGTGATATGGCTGCATCGTTCAGCAGCCACGTAAAATCGTTTTTAACAAAAGAATAACCGCCATTATTATTTGGATTTGTAATAATTTCAATCATATTGGGATAGGCTTGATAAATAACCTCCGATCCTAATGGTGCTGTAAACCCGACAATATAAGTCTTGTGTGCTTTGCCTTGTCTCACAATGATAACAACACTATCTGCAATAGTATATGGGCTTAAAGTCATTGAATAATCGGCTGTGGAGCCGAATTTCTCGGTTTTTATATCAATCGAATCTTCTGATTGTGCTGTAATATTTAAGGTTGCGCTCCTTATGTTGCAATTGAGCGGAATGGTGTAGCGAAAGATACTTGAAGAAAAAGCCGGTGTAAGGTTGCCGTAATCTGTAGTAATATCAAGCAACAAAGGAGTGCTGTCGGAACGGATTATAGTGATAGAATATGTTTTCGTAAAAAGGCGATATTTGTCAATAACCGCACTGTTGAAGCTATTGTAACCTACTTCTAATCCTGTATCTGCAACATTTCCGCTGACCAAAGCGCTGTCGCAATCGGCAATACCGGTAATGCTGATATTGGCAATTGTATTCGGCACATGCACAACATAATGCAAACTGTCTTTATCAAAAGAGGGCGAAAGCGTTCCATTGCTGATAACAATATCTGTCAAATCGGCATTTGCAAAGCAAGAATCTGTAGGGTTTTCGGTGCTGCGTGTGATGTTTACCGTGTAAGTCTTCTTATAATTTGTATCTTCTGCTTTAACAGTTATTAGGAAAATATTATTACCCACCTCTAATGCCGCATTATTTACATTGCCTATAACCTCTGCAAGTTCACACTCAGGAGTTCCTGCTAAAGAAATTTTATCAATATAATTATAAACAGTAGCAGTATAATACAAACTATCTTTATGAAAATCGGGAGAAATTTCGGCGTCGTTTGCTGCTAAAGTTAATAAATTTGTATTCGTGTTTTTGTTGGCGGTTGCAGGAGTTTTTTGCCACATAAAGTAGGGATAGTGGCATCTTTCGTAGATAGCCCATGTAGAAGAAAAATCCCAACCGACAAATGTGTTTTTCATAAGCATCTCTGATGTCGTTTTTCCATAAACGATATTAGTGTTTGGTGGATAATTTATTGAGCCAATACCATCCGGTTGTTGCGTAGTTTGTTTGTCAAAATAGCAGGAATCAATACCCCAACCACTACTGGTGCCTGCAAAACCTCCTGTATCATTGTTGCCAGAAACTTTTCCTGTTGCATATGAATGTGATACTCGTCCATTCGTATTGCAGTTTCCTACAAAACCTCCTACAGCTGAATTGCCTGTAACATCGCCTGTTGCATAACAATCTTTTATAATAGCAGAGGGTAATGAATTGACGTTTCCTGTAAACCCTCCTACAGTAGTGCTTCCGTAAACATTTGCTGTAGAATAACATTGGCAGACTTCTCCTGTTACGGAATTGTATCCGGTAAATCCACCAACTATATGTGTGCCTTTGGCAATGCCGGAAGAATAACATTCTGAAACTTTGCTGGATTGAGCAATGGAGATTATACCTGTAAATACTCCAACATGTTCTTTCCCTGAAACCATCCCTGTTGCATAGCAATGATTTACTGTTGTATACCTGCCTGTTAACAACCATTTTGCAGATATTCCACCGGACAAACATCCAACATTATTATTTCCACTCACACTGTCGTTAACAGCAACTTCCACTCCTAAACTATCAATAAAAGCATTTAAAGTAAGTGAAAATAATCCTACATAATGTTGGGTGGGTCGGTTGATCCATAGCCCTGTAATTTTATGTCCGCCTCCATGCAAAGCGCCAAAGAAAATATTGTGCAGCGTATCGCCGATAGGCAGCCAGCCTTTTGCACTGTCTTGCAAAAAGATAGTCAGGTCAATGTCGTTCATCAGCCGGAAGTGAAGATCTGCGTTGGCACTACCCAAATAATTCCGGATATTACTCAGATTCTCGGCTGTTCTGATTTGATAAGGATTCAATAAACTGCCATCGCCTCCCGAAAACGGTGCAGCGTATGATTTTGTTATTATAAACAAAAAAGAATAGAGGACTATTAATTTAAAAAAATTCATTATCGCAAAGGTAAAACTTTTTTTGAAAAATTCAAAATTTTATGTAAATTTGCAATCTTGAAATAAATAATAAGATTAATATAATGATTACAAACAACTTTATCGACCGTCATAATGGTCCGCGTGCAGAAGAAGCACAAGAAATGCTTAAAACCATTGGTGTGAAATCAATGGACGAACTTATAGAAAAGACAGTTCCCGCTGCCATACGGTTGAAAAATCCGTTAAGCTTGCCGAACGGAATGAACGAATATGAATTTCTTAACCATGTTCAAGCTTTAGCTAATAAAAATAAGATATACCGCTCGTATATCGGTATGGGATATTACAATACTATCACTCCTCCGGTAGTTTCTCGCAATGTGTTGGAAAATCCGGGTTGGTACACAGCCTACACTCCTTATCAGGCGGAGATTTCGCAAGGTCGTTTGGAAGCGTTGTTGAATTATCAAACAGTTATTTCAGATCTTACTGCTATGCCAATGGCAAATGCTTCATTGCTGGATGAAGCCACTGCTGCAGCCGAAGCGATGTTGATGTTTTATAACTCACGTTCACGAGAAGCTGTTAAAAATAATGTAGTAAAGTTTTTTATAGCTGACACATTGTTTCCGCAAACCATTGACGTTATTAAAACACGTGCATTGCCGCAAGGTATAGAGTTGGTTGTGGGAGATTATAAAAAAGTAGAGTTGACCAAAGAATTTTTTGGTGCTATTGTGCAATACCCCGATCAATTCGGACAAATTAACGATTATGCTGAATATACTAAAAAAGCACATGAAGTAGGTGTTTTTGTTGCTGTACACGCCGACCTGATGGCGCTTACATTGTTGGCTGCTCCGGGAGAATGGGGTGCAGACTGTGTATTGGGATCCATCCAAAGATTGGGATTGCCTTTGGCATTTGGTGGACCCAGCGCAGGTTATTTCGCTTGTAAAGAAGATTTCAAACGTCAGTTGCCTGGTCGCATTATAGGTGTAACCGTTGATGCGCAAGGTAAGCGAGCTTTGCGTATGGCGTTGCAAACCCGCGAACAACACATCAAACGCGAAAAAGCTACATCCAACATTTGTACAGCCTCTGCTTTAATGGCGATTATGGCTGGTTTTTATGCGGTGTATCATGGTGCTGATGGTTTAAAAGCAATTGCACAAAATATCAATACAATGACCGGTGTTGTGGCAAATGAAGTTACTCAATATGGTTACAAACAATTGAATTCAGCTTATTTTGATACATTGCTTATCGAAATTCCAAGCACAACAACTATTGATGAAATAAAGAAAAATGCTTTGGCAAAGGAAATCAATTTCCGTTATATTGATAACAATAAAATTGGAATTAGTTTGGATGAAACTACAGCATTAAAAGATATTTGCGATATTTTGGAAGTATTGGCAGTGTCTGCAAAACAAAAATATGTAGCATTGGAATGTGGTGAAAAATGTAAAAATATCAGTACTTTTCCTGCATCACTGCAACGTAAATCGGAATATTTGCAACATCCTGTTTTCAAAAACAACCGTTCTGAAACAGCCATGATGCGTTTCATCAAAAAATTAGAAATAAAAGATCTTTCATTGAATAGAGCAATGATTCCACTGGGTTCTTGTACAATGAAATTAAATGCGGCAGCAGAAATGATGCCGTTGAGTATGCCCGGCTTTGCAGCTATTCACCCATTTGTGCCAAAAGATCAAGCCGAAGGTTATTATGAATTAATTGAAAATCTTTCTAAAAATCTTTCTGAGATCACTGGTTTTGCAGCTACTTCATTGCAGCCAAACTCCGGCTCTGCCGGTGAATATGCAGGCTTGATGGTTATCCGTGCATACCATATCAGCAAAGGCAATGCGCATCGCAATGTTTGTTTAATTCCTGCTTCTGCTCATGGTACAAATCCGGCTTCTGCCGCAATGGCTGGAATGGATATTGTTATTATAAAATCTACCGAAGACGGAGAAATCGATGTGGAAGATTTAAAAGCCAAAGCAATCGAACATAAAGACAATCTTTCTTGTTTGATGATCACTTATCCTTCTACCCACGGTGTGTTTGAAGAAACTATTTTGGATATTATCAATATTATCCATGAAAATGGCGGACAGGTTTATATGGATGGTGCTAATATGAATGCTCAAGTGGGATTGACAAATCCTGGCTCTATGGGTGCCGATGTTTGTCACTTGAACTTGCACAAAACCTTTGCTATGCCTCATGGTGGTGGTGGTCCGGGTGTTGGGCCTATTTGCGTAGCAAAGCATCTTGTTGAATTCCTGCCGGGTCACACACAAGTGAAAATTACTGATCAGCCGGCTGTTGCATCTTCACCATTCGGAAGCCCATTCATGTTGCCTATCACTTATGGATACATCAAAATGTGTGGAGGAAATGGTTTGACGGATGCTACAAAATATGCTATCATGAATGCCAATTATATGAAGGCAAAATTGAAAGATCATTATAAAATTCTGTTCACAGGAAGACAAGGAATGTGTGCCCACGAATTTATCATTGATTGCAATGCTTTCAATATGACGGCAAATGTTGCAGTTATTGATATTGCAAAACGTTTGATGGATTACGGATTTCACGCGCCAACCGTAGCTTTCCCTGTTCATGGCACGTTGATGATCGAACCTTCTGAAAGCGAACCTTTATCAGAAATGAACCGCTTGTGTGATGCATTGATCACTATCCGTCAGGAAATTGCAGCTATTGAAAACGGAAAAGCGGATAAAAATAATAATGCAATCAAAAACGCTCCACACACTATGGAAGTGGCGTGTGCAAGTAATTGGGATCGTCCTTATACACGTGAACAGGCTGTATTTCCAATGCCTCACGACGATAAATACTGGCCAACGGTATCTAAAGTTGATGATGCTTACGGCGATAGGAATCTTGTTTGTCGTATGGATGGTTGGGAATAATCAATTAATAATTAAAAATTAAGTAAGAATGATGGAAGTATTAAATTTCCATCATTCTTAATATATAAATATCCCTTAGGACATCTAAAATCTATGTAATGATTTAGATTTC
>JAVBPN010000314.1:0-10817 GCA_031549585.1 Bacteroidales bacterium | reverse complement strand
AATGCACCAAATATAGAACCTGTATCATTATAACCATTGGTAAACAAGCCATGAAGCCCTCCGTGGTTTTTATAAATGTGATGTAGCGAAGAAATGAAAAACAAGCAATCGTCCGGTTGGAATGTGCGATGAACAAAAGTGTCTAATTTCTTCAATTCTTTAGGATTCGCGTGCATCACAAAATTGTAAGGCTCATTATCCATCAATGATAACAACCGTTTTGCGTTGGCAATAATGCTTTTTCGTTGCCCCCAGGCAATACTTGCTGCTAAAAACCCTGCAATTTCGATGTCCTCCTTTCTGGTAAACAGATGCGGAATCTGTATCGGGTCGGTTTCAATAAATTCCGGCGAACAATAACGCAAGTACCGATCTTCAAGAAAAGAATGTAATTCCGAATGTGTCATAAAATTATATGGTAATGTTCTGCATACTTATAAAGCATAAATATACAGAACATTACTGAAATAAAGTTATTTATGAGTGATTAATTCTATGTGCTTGTTTTTCTTTTAAATACTTCTTTTTGTAAGCAAAATAAAACACCTGTGGCAACACGCTGAACGAAAGAATCATTGAAATAATCATTCCGCCGACAATCATGATGGCCAATGGTTTTTGTATTTCCGAACCCATACTATGCGACATAGCCGCTGGCAATAGCCCCATCGAACCCATTAATGCAATCATTAATACGGGACGTACACGACTCTCAACGGCAGTGGAAATTGCTTTTTTAAGATCGCGCATTGTATGGAGATTGCTTTTAATAACTGCAATCAGCAAGATACTATTGATGGCTGTAACCCCGAATAGGATAATAAACCCAATGCCAGCTGATATGCCAAACACTGTTCCCGTGATCCACAGTGAAATGAACCCACCAATGAATGCGTAAGGAATAGCGCTTGCAGCGATTAAGGTGTCTTTCACTGTGCCGAAATTCATGTAGAGCAAGAACAATATCAATAGCAACACGGCAGGAACAATCACGGCCAAACGTTTTGTTGCGCGTTCCTTACTCTCAAACTCGCCTGCCCATACAATCTTGTTTTCGGATTCTATCTTGACGGCTTCTTTCACTTTTGCCTGCGCTTCGGCAATGGTACTGCCCAAGTCGCGTCCACGGATACTGAATCCCACCCCTACATAACGGCTACTTCCTTCGCGGTAGATGAACGTGGGACCGGTGATGAAACTGATATCTGCTATTTCCTTTAAGGGAACATGCTTTCCGTCTTGCGTGGGGATAAGAATATTTCCGATTTTCGTTTCATCATTGCGGTATTCTTCCTGGAAACGAAGGCGCACATCGAAAGTGCGTTCGTCTTCGTAGAACTTGGTAGCCGCCTTTCCACCGATAGCCATCTCTACTACCGCTTGTGCATCAGCCATCGAAATGGCATAACGCGCCATACGCGCTTCATCAAGTTTGATCTGCAATTCGGGCAAGCCTACACTGCGATATACATTAATGTCTTCCACGCCTCTTACATCGCTGATTGTAGAAGCAACATCATTGGCCAATCCTTCCAATTGAAATAAATCGTTACCGAATATTTTGATAACCAATGAACTTTTAACCCCCGCCACGTATTCTTCCACATTATCCTGTATTGGTTGGCTAAAACCGAAGGTAATGCCGGGATATACATCGAGTGTTTGTTGCAATTCGGCAATCAGTTCATCCTTCGCGATTTTTCGATTCCATTCTTTTTCGGGCTTTAGTTGGATATGAAACTCAATATTGAAGAATCCTGTGGGATCAGTTCCGTCGTTGGGACGGCCTGTTTGCGAAAGAATAAACTGCACCTCTTCGAAAGTCCGCAGTTTGGCCTTCATTTCCTTGGTCAGTCGTACCGACTCATCAAGGTTAATGCTATTGGGCAAGGTAGCGCGTACATATACCGCACCTTCGTTAAGTTGCGGTATAAACTCGGTGCCGTAATTCATAAAACGTATTGCGCATACAGCCAGTAACACACAAAAAGCAATAATAACTGTACGTCTGTAACGTGCACTGATTTCGTACAGCCAATAACTCCACTTGATGCAGAATTTACTCACAATATTATGCTTTTCGCGGATAGACTTGGTAAGGAGCACTTTACACATCACGGGAACGTAAGTCAAACTCAAGATCAATGAGCCTAAAAGTGCATATCCCAACGTAAATGCCAAAGGTGAAAACATCTTACCTTCCACTTTCTGGAACGAGAAGATTGGTAACAATGCTACTACCAATATTACTTGTGCAAAAAAGATGTAGGATGCCACGCTTCCAGCACTACGCTTGATTAATCCGGATTTCGACAATTTGTCATAACGTGCAGGACCTAATTCTTTTGTTTTCAATTCCATCTCCACGAATACCCGTTCCACAATGACCAGTGTACCTTCGAGCAACAACCCGAAGTCAAGCGCACCCATTGAGATAAGGTTGGCGGGGAGCCCTTGTATTCTCAGCATGATGATGGCAAAGAGAAATGACAAGGGAATGACGGTAGCCACGATGAGCGTGGTGCGCCAGTTAAACAGGAACAGGAACACAACGCACGACACTAAAATGATACCTTCAAGCAGGTTACGACTTACGGTGTGTACGGTGGCATCTACCAACGTAGTGCGATCCAAGAATGGTTGTATGCGAACATCGGCCGGGAGGATACGTTCGTTCAGCTCGTCGATTTTTACTTTGAGGTTCTGAATGACTTCGCCCGGATTTTGTCCGCGAAGCATAATGACGATGCCTTGTACCACATCATCGGCATCGTCAAGTCCCACTTGACCGAGGCGCGGCATGGACGATACGCTGACGCTGGCCACCTGCTTTACACGTACAGGCGTAGAGCCTTTTACCTGTATCAAGACATTTTCGATATCTTCAATGCTTTCGAGCAACCCTATACCACGTACCACGTAAGCCTGGGCACCCTTTTGGATAATGTCACCGCCTACATTAATGTTGCTCTTCGATACAGCTTCATATACTTCCAGCGGCGAAAGGTCGTAATTATTCAATTCCACAGGATTCACCCGTATTTCATATATCTTTTCCTCGCCACCGAAACTGACAATATTGGCAACGCCGGGTACTGCCAATAATTCGCGTTCTACCACCCACTCGTTGATGGCAGCTATCTCGCGTATTGGCCGTGGGCTTTTCAAGACGTATCGGTAAATTTCACCCGTAGCTCCCGACGGCGGCTCAATGCCCGGGTCAGCACCTTCGGGAAGGTCAAGCTCCTGCAAACGATTGGAAGCGTATTGCTGGGCGAAGAAATCATCGACGTCATCTTCAAAAATAACGGTAACCACCGACAATCCGAACAACGATGTCGAACGGACTTCTGCCTTTCGTGGGATGGTGTTCATAACACGCATCACCGGCAGGGTAATGAATTTTTCCACTTCTTCGGCGCTACGGCCGGGCCATTGCGTAATAATACGTGCCCTAGTATTGGTAACATCGGGGTAAGCTTCGATAGGTGTATGGATGTAACTGATAACACCTGCGACAACAAGCAAACCAGACAGAAACAATACCAAAACATGGTTGCGTAAAGCAAAGGCGACTATATTTTGTACGAACTTATGCATTTCTATTGATTATTGGTTATTGATTATTGCATATTGATAGTGCTTAAATATTGTTGACTTTCCAAACAATATTCGATCATCAATATTCAATCTTTCAGTTTAGAGTACATCAACAAATTATCCTTCACGACAACCTTATCATCCGACTCAAGTCCCGATTCAATGTAGCTTGTATCGCCTGTTTGTGCATATAACTTCACTTCGGTGATGGTATAACTATCATCGGTTTGTTTTACCACGAAATAACGATTGTTGTCAAAAATCAATGCTTTCGAAGGTACAGTAGCCATTTTTGTTTCGTGGCTATCACGGAGGGTTAAGTCAACAGCCATTTCGGGCTTGAACCGTAGGTCGGTATTGGGCATCACAATACGCGCTTTCAACACATGTTCTTCCGGATCGAATACCTGCGACATGGCGTCTATCTTCCCGTGGAATACCTCGCCGGGATAAGCCGATGCCCTAATATCAACAGGTATTCCTTGTCTCACAGATGTAAGGTTTCCGGCATACACATTTGCGGTAATCCATACCTGACTGATGTCAGCCACAGTAAATAACGGCTCACTTTCAGCGGCAATCTGTGCACCCGGTGCAACACTCTTATCCACTACAAATCCGGTGATGGGCGCTTTAATAATAAAAGTACCGTCATGTCCCGACGAACCGTAGAGCGAAAGATTGATACGTACTTTCTCCAACGAAGCTTCAGCTTGTCCAAGACGTCCCTGCGCTTCCAATAATTCTTTCTGCGACGACAAGTTGTCCTGATACATGCTGCGTGCACTTTCCAAGTCGCGGGTCAGGATTTTGACCTCTGCTTCCAGGCTCTGCCGTTCGGCCTCCATCGCACTTAATTCAGCACTACGAATCACGGCCATCGTTTGTCCCTGTTGTACACGGTCGCCCAAATTAAAATGAGTACTCACCACCGTTCCGCTGGCCAACGAAATATAACGAATCAACTTATCGGGATTGTAATCTACCTTACCCGTCAGTTTCAGTTGTTGTTCCACATTTTGTAAAGCAACCGTATATGTTTCTACGTTTTTGAGAAACGCTGGGTCAAACATTTCCTCAGATAGTTCTGCTTCCTGTGGTTTGGTTGTACACGAAGCAACGACGATGGATATGATAATAAATAAAATGTATTGTATTGATTTCATTTTTAATAATTTTTTGATTAATAGAACACAGACGACACTGATAACACGGAATTTCACTGTTTCTTAAACTTTGAACCTTGAATTTTGAACTTTAAACTTTTATAGTTCCGTTCCCACTGCATATTGTAACTCTTCGAAACTCACTTTTACCTCTTTCTGTGCAGCTAACACAGTACGTTTATTATCCTTGTAAGCTTCAAAAAAGTCGAGAAACTCCACGATTCCGATATTTTTATTGATGAAATTGCGGGTATAGCTATCCCGCATCTCATCAAGATTCGAAATCAACTCTCCTGCAATCTGATGGTTGAAATTGTACGCCAATGTAAAGTTTTGCAAAGCGTGTCCCACTTCACTGTGAACTTCCAGTTGTTTGTATTCGGCTATTGCCTGACTTTGCTTAATATTTATTTGTGCCGTTTTGATATTTCCCTGATTACGGTTAAAGAATGGTACGTCAATACTGAACCCAAAGCCCACGAAATCGCGCATGCAGTTACCTTCGCGGTCATACGCTGCAAGGAACGTGAGGTCGGGTGTCCGCTGGGCTTTTTCGTATCGCAACGACTTCTCGTAATAATCCCTTTGGAACATCGATTCTTTCAAATCGGGACGCGAATTGTCGGCTAATTCGATCAATTTGCCATACGACAAACTTTCAGGTGGCTTTGTCATTGTTTCTGCCGCGGTCAGTATGATATAGCTCGGCGTGGAAATATTCAGCAGCACTTGCAGGTTTTTCTGCTGTTGATTGATATCCTTTTGCAGGTCGTTGATCTCTGAACGAATACTGAGTAAGGACGCTTGCAAGCGCAACAGCTGACTTTGCGATATATTACCTTGTGTGGCTTGACTGCGGTAATTAACGATCAAAGCATCAATTTTTTCCTGCTGGCTTTTCAGTACTTTATGATATTCCTGCAAGTAAATCATTTCAGCACAGGTATTCCGCAATTCTGTTTTGAGGCTACGTACTAATTCTTCGAAATATTGTTCAGCAATACCGCGTGAAACACGCTCCATCTCAACCAACTTACGCCGTTTGCCACCCATAACGATCACCTGTTCTAATCCGACAGCAAATTCTGTGTTTCGAGCAAACGAACCGAACAATGGCGGGATGAGCTCGTCTTGTCCCTGCCGTTGTGCGTCGGTAGTCCACAGGTTCACTTGGTCGAGTGTTAGTGTGGGATTAGGCCAAAGCTTTGCCTGGATGACCGCTGCCTCAGCTTTGTCGATATTCAGCTTTTCGGCAATCAGTTGCAGGTTTTGTTTCAAAAAGATATCTTCGACTTGTGCTTCGGATAAGTACAATGTGTCGGTTTGCGCTAAGACATAGCAACAACATATTGATGACACACATGCAGTTATCAACACTTTAATGAACGTATTCATATTTTATGGAAATATTTATAAATTAATTCTGTCGCTGCGATAGAACGACAAATTATCTGACAGAATGGAAATATCCTATCAGTTTACTTTTATTGTTAAAGACTAAGGGGAAACAGTCTTGAAATAGTCGTAATTATGCCACTTCGGGCGGGTGGTCGATAGTACCGTAAGTATATAGCGAAGGCATGGCTTCATCAATAAGTAGAAACAATTTATTGGCAGGAGTATAAGGACGTTCCATTCCTGCAACAAGGTTTTGCCCCGGATTAATCACCGGTTGAGCTGTCTTTGCAAAGTTGTATGATTCGGGCGAATCACCGTCTTCATCTATATGGTTATGACCACCTGCCAATTCGATAATAATTTCAAGCAAGCTATTGACCTCGTTACTTGAAGCCGGGTTCGTGTTGGTTGTTTCAGTACCAGGCGTGGCCACAAAAAGCCCCCTGTTGATGTAGATCATCAAGAAACCGATCAGCATGAGATATTTGAACCAATTGCTACGCATATCGGGAGCAAAAATACAATATTTTATGAAATGTAACATACAAAATAGTACTTGATTACAATTACATGCTATGTTTAGTCAAATTTGCCTATAAATGTAGTTTCGGTATGGTTGCCACCTTTTTTCTTTTTCGCATCAATAGGGTGTTTACAAATCATTTGTTATTCATCAATCATGAAAAAAGGTTGTTTTTTCTGTTCGCTATTATTCCTTTGTGCGTGCCTGCCTCTTATAGCGCAGCAATTTGATAAAAAGCATTTGTCGATCGGAGCACAAGTATTTACCGGCAAGATATTAAGGCCCGATCAAGAAGTTAGGGATATCTTACTAGATGGTTCTTGTAATGTATACAACTTAGTCTTAGGCTATTCGACGTTGCCATCTGACCATTCTCTTTTTGCTTCGGCTTACAATTATCCTACGTTTGGGTTAGGTCTTTCAGTAGCCGATTTCAGTAGATCGCGTATGTCAGGGTCATCACATATCGGAAATATCTATTCGCTGTATGGTCAAATGAACCGGTCTTTAATAAGACAACAATACATATCTCTGGGGTATAATCTGGAAGCTGGTTTATCTTACGCCACTGATCCTTACAATCCGGCAAGCAATCCAGACAACTATCTTGTTGGCTCTCCATATATGGTTTATGTGGGATTTGGTGTCGACCTGAAATGCCGGTTGACTGACAATCTGGAAATAGGCCTCAATATGGGCGCTAAGCATTACTCAAATGGCCGCATGGGAATGCCCAATAAAGGCATTAATATGTTGGGTGGCGGTGTATCGGCTCGTTATTACTTTGATGCGCCTCCATATAATTATCCGAAGTATGAAGCTATTCCCTTTAAAAAGCATTTCTATTATCATTTAACTTTGGGGGGTGGAGGACAAGCATCACTTCAGGAATGGGATATTTCAAATAAGCAACCTGTACCGGAACAAAAACAAACCCGGTTTAAGCTTTATCCCAAAGCATCTGTGTCTGCAGATGCCATGTATCGGTTTTCACCTAAATACGGAACAGGCGTTGGTATCGATCTTTTCTATACGCCACACACCAAACGCTTGCAAGAATGGGATAATATATTAACAAGTGAAAAAACCGGAGATGCGAAGTATAATCCTATGTCGATTGGTTTAGCCATCAACCAAGAAGTGTATTACAGGAATTTGTCTTTATTTGTAGGATTGGGGTACTATGCTTATCGACAATTAGGCATACGCGACAACGACAGTCGTTTTTATCAACGCGCCGGATTTCGGTACTACTTCCCTGCATTCAATGATCTATTTGTCGGATATGCTATTAAAGCACATAATTTTAGAATGGCCGAATATCTTGAATTTTCTGTAGGAATAAGGATTCATTAAAAATGATAGCATTTAATTAACTTTTAACCGGCTCGCTAATTGACAAATATGGCAATTCTGTTCACTTTATCGAAAAATTTCATCGTAGTAAACCATTCCATTATTAATACGTTCAAATGGAAACCCATGAAAAGAATGTTTGTTGCAATATGGTTTCTATATTTGGGTACTTTTCTTTATGCCCAATCGACACCGGCGGTTTATTATTTCACGCCCGATGTCATTGCCATAAAAACAGTATACAATGCCAAGAACGAGGTTATTTCCCGTTTGGAATACACTATGTTGGATGTAAAACATGAACACAGTAAAAGCATTGCTCAGGGAAAAACTGTACGAATTAAGAACAACAAGGAAACGGAAACAATCGTTGGACGGTTCTTATATGATGGAACTCAGTTATTGATTTCAATGGGAAAAATGGTGGACGGAAAAGATGCTTGGTTGGATTACTCATCAGATATGGCGTCGGGGCAAAATATTACTTCGCATCTTGAATTTGAAACAGAAGCAAAATTTATCGGACAAACATTAAAAATTTGTTGCAAGATAAGCGATCGTAAAGTGCTATTTGTTGGCGAAAAAGTATCTACAAGGCTGGGAACGTGGGATTGTATCAAAACAGGATACAATATGAGCCTCAAAAGTAAAACATTGGGCATTGCCATTCCTATGGATGTATATGTGGAAGAGTGGTTTGTTGATGGGCTTGGAATTGTACGAACGGATGTTTACCGAAGCGGTAAATTATACGAGCGTAGATTATTAACCGAGTTTAAGCGAAGTACATAATTTTCATAATGAAAATTTCGCTTTGAATAACAGAGGTAACAGTGGCCGTTGCCAATGTAAGCTTGTATACTTTAAATATGTCGTACAATTCTAACTGAAATGCAACGGGCGTTAGCCCGTTTATTTATGCGAAGCATACCATATTGACGATTTTCCGTTCAAGCGAAGCCGATAGGCGGAGCGCGTTTAAATCGTCAAGCCGTTTTGGGTTACTTTTTGCGGCGTCAAAAAGTAACGAAAGAAACATCGAAAAATGATTTAATAACGCAAATATAAACTTGAGCCGTAGCAGTATATGAAACTTTGTCAGTTCGTCTGCTTCAGAAACTATATGAAAATCCCAAACCCGTTACTCCATTAGCATATATTGGAAAGACAAAGGCTTGACTATTTTTATTTTTTTTCTGAAACGCTTTTTGTAAATGGGGATACACCCAATACACAGCTTTGGTAGAAAGTATGCCAATGCCTGCTCCTGCAACGACATCACTTACCCAATGCCTATCATTAAAAATACGAGATAATCCGACCATAGTTGCTACCGTATACCCGCCAATGCTGATCCATATCGAATGGTAGCCAAACTCTTGGTGCAAAAATTCAGCAGCAACAAATGCCGTTTCTGTATGCCCTGACGGAAATGAATTGGCTGCTGAGCCATCAGGACGTTCACGTGCAGTCAAAGTTTTGGTACCATAGACAATACCTCCTCCCAATACATTACTCATTGCATAGATAATCAGCATATCTGTTGTCTTATGCCGGCTTTCTACCCCGGATAGTTTCAAAACAAAAGCTGTTGCTGCAGGTACAAATTGTATATAATTGTCAGCTTTGCTATGCCAGATATAATTATCTTCAAGAAACTCGTCGTGTGTGTCATAATCCAATTGCCTTATTCCATCAACATAGAATGATGCTACTCCGTAAGTAACCATCAATGAAGGTATTGCTACACCTACTATTGCAGCCGCCTTTTGGCCACAGAAATGTTCGATTATTGTGGTATCTGATAATGATTCATACTCTCGCGCATATATTGCTCTTACTCCAAACAAAGACAACAATATTAAAAGATATGTTTTTATTTGAAAATTAATCATTTATATTGATTTTTAAAACTAATGGTTTAAATATGAGGTGGCACAAGTATACGAAAATAATTTCATGCCGGAATTTGTTATATATGAAAGGAAAGGTTATTTCCAGAAATCAGAATAAATGTAATAAACAATTGTAGGACAATTTTGCTTAAGTACATCAGATATCTTCAAAGATGGGGAGAGAAAGGCATTATACAAATAGAAGTAACTGGTTGAGGGCCGCGGTTTTAGGGGCAAACGATGGTATCCTTTCCACTACCAGCTTGGTGATAGGGGTAGCTGCAGCACATACAACCCGAGGCTCCGTTATATTAGCGGCTTTAGCCGGCGTGGTAGCAGGGGCATGTTCGATGGCGGCCGGCGAATATGTGTCAGTACGTTCACAAACTGATATAGAAAATGCCGATCTGTTGCGGGAAAAAAACGAACTCGAAACAATGCCCGAAGCTGAGTTAATTGAATTATCGAAAATTTATGAGAGTAGGGGATTAGATAAAGAATTAGCCTTACAAGTGGCTATTCAATATACAATGAAAGATGCCCTAAAAGCACATGCAAGAGATGAATTAGGTATCAACGAAATAATGCAACCCAAACCCTTGCAGGCTGCTTTAGCTTCCGCTGCCTCATTTATTGCAGGTGGCGTATTGCCCCTGTTAGTAGCCATTTGTGCACCGCTACATGGAATGGTGTTTTTTCAATATGGGTTTGCCATTGTGTTCTTAGCTATATCTGGCGCTACAGCGGCAAAAATTGGAGGATGCCCCATTGGTAAAGCAGTTATAAGGATTTGTTTTTGGGGAACAGTGGCTATGTTTATAACTGCATGTGTTGGGTATATTTTTGGTGCCGGAACTTCGTTGGTATAAGCCAATCAAT
>JAVBPN010000118.1:0-7832 GCA_031549585.1 Bacteroidales bacterium | reverse complement strand
AGCCAGACGCAGGGATTTATCATGTCGGCAGTCGGGATAGGGGCATTGGCTGCGGCAATCTATCTGGCTGCACGGAAAAGCGTGTTGGGTTTGGGTAAAGTAGTTTCCATTACGGCTGTTATTTTTGGGTTGGGGTTGGCTGCTGTGTCTTTTATCCGTGTTCATTGGGTGGTATACTTGATGTTAATTCCCGTTGGTTTTGCTATGATTGCTACGCTTGCTTCCATCAACACCCTTTTGCAGACTTTGACGGATGATGATAAGCGCGGGCGTGTAATGGGTTTCTATACTATGGCGTTGATGGGTGTTGCTCCATTCGGCAGCTTGCTTTATGGAACGGTAGCCGATTGGGTAGGGGTTCCCTATACCATGATGGGAGGCGGGTTGATTTGTGTGCTTGGGGCGTTGTATTTTGAACATTGGAGGCCTGTGGTGCGGCGTTTTGCCCGTCGGGTATATGTGCACAGGGGTATTATTCCCGAAATAGCCAAAGGCATAGACATAGAAACGAATATCAACGAATAACCGGCTTATTGTCTTTTCTCATTTTCCATTATCCATTTTCAACTTTCCATTCTTCTCATCTTATTGGTAAAGAGAGCCGGGAAGCATCAACCGGCCATTAGCAACGTTCCTTTTTGTTCCGGGATGGTTCCCCAAGCGTTTGGGTAGCTTCCTTTTTTCTTCGGGGAGTATCCCCAAGCGTTCGGGCAGATGCCTTTCTCTTTCGGGAACTATCCCGAATCATTTGGGTAGTTTCCTTTTTTGTCCGGGCAGCATCCCGAAACGTTCGGGTAGATACCTTTTTCTTTCGGGAAGTACCCCGAAGCCTTCGGATAGATTCCTTTTTCCTTCGGGAATCAGCCTAAAACGTTCGGGGAATATCCTTATTTCTTCAGAAAATAAATTATTGAAAAGTTATTCTTAAAATGTTTAAAAAATAAAACAAAATGGCGTTAATTTTGCTGCACTTATGCTGAGAGATATTTATCACATTGTTTAACACATAAACTTAAAATGTATGGCTACCAAAACTTTTGCACAGCAAACCAGTGATGCCCAAGTAATGTTGTCTGGCTTAAGAGCAAACACAGACCGTCTATCCAAGCGGAGTATTAATGAGGATTTTGTTGCAGGCTTGCAAGCAGATTTAGATGCATGCATCGCCTTGAATAATGAACAGAAAACTTTGAAGGCAAAACTCAAGAAAAAGACCAGCGACCTGAACAAAAAGATGGAAGCAATGGAGAAAAAAGTTGCCGAAGCCCGCAAGGTCGTTAAACTCGATATTTCCCAAACGGAATGGAAAGAGTTTGGAATTGCCGATAAACGGTAAAATTATGATTTTGTCAAACAAGCATCCTAAAATAGGGTGCTTGTTTGGATTTTATGCAGAAAGAATGTAAGTTCGGGGATTGAAAAACAATGCAAAAAATAACAACAGAAAAACTTATCAAAACAAGCAAATGAAAACCAATAAAATTTTATCAATAGGGGTGATGATTTTGTGTTTTATCCAATTTTCATCTGCACAAGAAATCACAGAAGAAAATTATTTGAAGATTGATCAAGAAATTTGGGGGCAATATGAGCGGGATATGCAGCAGATATCTGAATATTATCAAAAACATCCTGAAAAAAAGGATAGTTTGATTGTAGCATCCGATCAAGTTTTAGCCATAGCAAGTAAAAAGAACAAGGAAGCCGCTATGAAATACGCATCAGTTCCGAGTGGATTACAACGGTTATATATGGTCAGGTTGGATATTTCGAAAGATATTCTTTTGTCCATTTTAAAAAGCCTTCCTGAAGATATGCAGATGTCGCCCTATGGAAAAAGCCTTTTTTATCATATAGAATCGGAACAGATCAAAGAGGGGAGCGCATACTATGATTTTAAGGCTACCGATACAGAAGGGAAAGATTTCGTTTTATCTTCGTTGAAAGGAAAAAATATTTTGCTGTTGTATGGTGGATTGGGTTGTATGGGAAAAATAGGGAGGGATTATTTAAATGAAATTTATCAGGAAACCAACCGGGATCATTTTGAAATCGTTGTTTATTGTCCCAATTCAGATTTAGAAAATTTACAGAAAGTGCGCATAGAATATCCTTGTGGTTTCTTACTCATATCGGATTTTCAACAAGACCATACCCCTGTGAAAATATTATATGGTGCACAAGCTACGCCTACCTGTTTTTTCATCGACCAGCAAGGAATTGTAAAAATGAAAACAACCGGCTTACATCAGGACAGAGTAAATCAACTTTTGGAGAAGATTCGTTGAGACTATAAGCACCCAAAAAGTTGAATTATGAGACATATTCTGTTTTTATTCTTATTGTTGTTGGGTGGTTGTATGCCGCAATCAAAAAGAACTACTTTAAGTACACAGAGTGCATCATATGCAGTTAAAGATACTACATACAATAAAATTATCGGAGATACGGCGTATTTGCAACTTACTAATCATACTATTGAGGACACGGTGCGCTATCAAATCGGAGGTAAATTATACCATAATGCCAAATTAAATCCAGATGATTCAATAACGGTTATAAAAACATTTTACTCCCCAATCCCAGAAGGGGATCGAAAATATTTTAACAATTTGACACAGTATCGAGAATACCATTTTATTGTGCATAATCGGCATAGTCGTGCACATTCTTATTTCGAGGTATCGGCGCTTGACAGGGTATATAACACTGACAGTTATCGTAACGATTACGAAAAAATATATCTACCAAGGCTTAATGCAGAACCATCGAAATATATTGATACTACAATTAAAGATTTTAACGGTTTTTGGGTCTATTTGCATGAATACAAAGGAGATTATTATCTTGATGATGATTGGTCTTTGCGCCATCGTTCATTCTGTATCGCGGATAGTATATTTACCTACCTCTATCAGGATGGACCCGACCCGCGAAAAATAGAAGAGGCAATATCTCTTCCTGATAATGGTATCTCACTATTTTTCGATGGCGATTACATGAAAATAGAGGTAGTTGATAAGGAAAAATGTGTCTATCGTTTTCGTGAACGCTTCAATGATTTAATCTTCATTGCCCCAGCGCGGGCAATACATAATTTTGAGATTATTCAACATACCAATAATACGGGTGATTTAATGTAGTTTTAAAAGCAGTTTGACAGGTTTGTGAAGGCAAAAAAAGAAATGGAACTAAGCCAAAGCGTATTTAACTTATCCCATGCTTAACAATTCTTAACAAACAGATATCAAAAGAACCTGTATTTTTGTCAATAAATAACATTTAAAATATATTTCTAATGAAGATACCTAGTTTAGTTGCCATCCTTTTGGTAATGGGTTTTGCAGCATGTCAAAGCGGACAAAACCAGCAGTTTCAACCACCAATCGTTGCAGATGAAGGCAAAAATCAAGTAGTCGAAGCGATTATGAATCGCCGGAGTATTCGTGCCTATAAGCCGGAACAAGTGAAAGATGAGGAGTTGAAAATTATTATGGAATGTGCAATCAATGCGCCGAGCGCAGTTAATAAACAATCTTGGGAAGTCAGGGTAATACAGAATCCCGAATTGTTGAAAGCCATTGAAGCGGAATGTATGAAGGTTGCCGAACGCAATTTGTTTCACAATGCACCGACATTGATTGTGATAGCTGCAGAAAAAAATAATCAATCAAGCCCGGTTGATTGCGGTTTACTTGGACAAAACATATTGTTGTCTGCCGAGTCGATGAATATCGGTACTTGTGTGATTGGTGGTATTGTTGGCGCTTTAAATACGCCAGAATCTCAAAAAAATATTCTACCCAAGTTGAATTTGCCAGAGACACATCAAATTCTTTATACCATTTCATTGGGGTATAAAAATGAATCGCCGGAAGCCAAGCCACGAGATGCCGGTAAAGTACAAATTATCAAATAACCCTTAAGATTTTGGATACAGTTGCCGCCGTTGGACAAATATTGTTCACGGCGGTTTTTCTTTCCTCAAATGGGCTATTCCTTTACTTTATATCGTCGATGAATCGGATAATTTCTTTTGAAAAAAGGAATTTGGCTTGTTGTTTGATAAGGGTGAATAAAACAAAATTGCTTGTTATACGTATATAAAGTTGAATTTTCAATGTTATATATCAATTAAGATGTTTTAATGCAAGAATCATCAAATTTTGCAGCTTTTAAACCTTAAATTTGAAATTTTAAATTATTGACTTTTAGTCCAAGTTTTTACTAAGATTAATTTTATAAATGAACTGGTTTCACGATTTATTATTTACTGATGGGGTGGCTCATACCGTCCTTTTGCTAGCTTTTGTGATTGCCGTGGGCATCATGTTGGGGAAAGTTAAAATATTTGGTGTGTCATTGGGAATGACATTGGTATTGTTTGTAGGAATTGCTGTGGCTCATTTCGGATTTCGCGTGGAACATCATATTTTGCATTTTGTCAAAGAATTTGGTTTGATATTGTTTGTCTTTGCCGTTGGATTTCAGGTTGGGCCGGGTTTCTTTGCTTCATTCAAAAAAGGTGGCGTAAAACTGAATTTATTGGCAATGGGCATTGTCTTTTTAGGCGTATTGACTACGTTGGTGATTCATTTCATATCTGGTATTCCGATTACTACTATGGTGGGTATTATGTCTGGTGCGGTCACCAACACACCCGGCTTGGGTGCTGCCCAAGAAGCAAGTGCCGATGTATTGGGAACCACAGATCCCTCAATAGCGCTTGGTTATGCGGTGGCTTATCCTTTAGCAGTGGTTGGGATTATTGTATCGATTATTGCTATAAGGTATATTTTTCGGATTGACTTTGAGAAAGAGAACAAAGCCTTGCAAGCTGCAAATGATGCCCAAAATAATGCTGCAGAAACACTTTCATTGGTAGTTAAGAATCCTTCTATATTCGGTTATGACATCAAGACCATTTCAGGGTTGGTTGGGCGTAAATTTGTCATTTCCCGGGTCTGCCATACCGATGGGCATATCGAGATTGCTTCGTCAAATACCGTGCTTCAGGAAGGCGATAAGGTGTTGGTGGTAACTGCCCCTACCGAAGCCAAAGCAATTACTGCTTTTATTGGTGCGCCCATTGATATGAGCGCCGCCGATTGGAAGAAGTTGGATAGCGCTTTAGTTTCCCGCCGTATTTTGATTACTCAATCGGCCATTAATGGTAAAACGCTTGGACAATTGAAATTACGTGCTGGTTTCGGTATTAATATCACAAGAATCAATCGATCAGGTATCGATCTGATCGCACAACCCGGTTTGCAATTACAATTGGGCGATCGAGTGATGGTAGTAGGCAGCGAACAGGCGATTGCCGGCGTTGAAAAAGTGTTGGGGAACAAGTTAAACCGGCTAAATGAACCCAATTTGATCCCTATTTTTATCGGGATATTATTGGGTGTATTATTGGGGAGTATTCCGTTTGCATTTCCCGGTATTCCTCAGCCCGTAAAACTTGGTTTGGCAGGAGGCCCGTTGATTGTAGCTATCTTGATATCGGTGTTTGGACCTAAATTCAAATTGATTACTTATACGACCATGAGTGCCAATTTGATGCTTCGTGAAATAGGTATTTGTCTATTTTTAGCGTGCGTAGGGTTAGGCGCTGGTGAGAATTTTGTAAAGACTATTGTTGAAGATGGTGGTGTGAAATGGATCGGATTGGGCGTAATTATCACCATGCTTCCATTGTTGATTATTGGAATCATCGGGCGTAGTGCATACAAGCTGAATTACTATACGTTGATGGGATTACTTGCCGGAAGCACCACAGATCCTCCGGCACTATCTTATGCCAATGCAGCAGCAGGTAATGATGCTCCATCGGTCAGCTATGCTTCCGTTTATCCGTTGACTATGTTTTTGCGCGTGTTGATGGCGCAACTCTTGATATTGATATTTGCTTAAAAACAAATATCAACCCTGCAATATTCCGGTTAACTTTTTAACAAAGGACTTTTATGTCCTATTGTAATTTCATGTTCCAATCCAACACTACCCATGGGCTCTTTGGATCGGTTAAGAGGTCGTTCATTTCGTCTTTCAGTATCTCGTATTGATCGTCTCCACCCCATACATAACGTCCGAATTGATAGCTAACCGAAAGTTCTTTCCATGAATTAAAACACGGTTGTATCGTTCGTGCTGTTTTCATGATGATCTCTAGTGCTTCTTTTTCAGTCAGGTATTTAGCATCAAATCCATTGCGGCATAAATTGATGATGCGTACAAAATCCCATGCCATCATATTTGGAAAATCAGGATTGGCAGGTAGTAAGCCATCGGCAGTAAATTGTTCGTATGCATTGCGCATGTTGTGAAACCATTCCATCGCTGTATCGTAATCTTCGATATTTTCATTCAGGAATTTTTTTGCTTCTGCAGTACTCTTCATCTGTAATGCATTATTTACAATGAAAAACCGTTCACGATGGCCGCCATTTTCGAGATATGCGATGGTATCCAATAATTCGTCTTTCCCATCCACATCCCACCATTCGGAAAGTTGTGTTCTGATATCGTTTTTGTCTTCGTCTGTTCCAAGAGTGTTCAATGGATGATCATTCAGGTATGCCAAATCGGCACCGCATGCAATAGCCCATTGTTGTGGTAGCGTCAGATTGGTTTTTTCAGACATAGTGATTCCATCTTGGATGCCCATTGCTCCCATAAACGCATTCATCTGGTCTTCGGCATTGGCTTGTCCGAAATTCATGTTTTGTTGCATTTGATTGACCATATCCATGGATTGGATATACTGTTGACGGTACATTTCAATCATAGTATCATTCATTCCCATTGCCTTCAATTGTTGCAAATAGGCTTCAAGTTCTTTATTATTTTCCATGTTAAAATTTTTTAAGGGCATAAAATTATAACATTTAGGGTAATTGTTAACAATGAATTTTGTTTGCGAGTTTGCATAATGATTTAGCTTGTTTATTTCATTGAAATGATGTGGTGTTAAATACTTGTGAGATAGATTGTTTTGATGAGAGATGTTGATTGATTACATCTTTTTTGAAAATAAATCAAAAAAAATAGCCATTTGATTAGGTGTTTTTTTGTTTTCAATCGATTTAATATATAAAAGCGCATCATTGAAGATTAGCTTTTTGTTTTGCTGAAATATATGAAGTGATAAGAAAGAGTTTGGTTGATTGATTTGATGAAAGGCTAATCTGTATGTTGGAAGAGTTTTTATATTGTTTAATTATATAGTATATATTATGTGTCAACAGTATGCAAATAAGTATGAAAAGAACTATTATTGTAGTTTGGTTGTTAGATATATATTGAATATTTCTTTTTTTTGAAATGTTCAAAGTTAATACTGTTTTGTGATTCAAATAATTGATTTGATCAATTTTTTGTTTCCGCACCTATGATGAGAACAATGCGTGGAAAGAATAATCACGATCAATGCAAGTTAGGGGATTTTTAATCAAATATAAATTTTATGGATGATCAAATAGAATCATAAAATATGATTGCATGAATGCGAGATTAAAGGGTCAAGTAAAGCTCATAAATAAAAATAGGAGCTTTATCAGAGGAAAATTACATAGAGCGCATTCATATCCGGTTTTGATCCCCTGATTTGCTATATAGGTTAATATCATTCGATAATGGATTTTGGCGCAATATGTAAAAGCATTGGAAAGATAGAGATTATCATTTTATGTCTAGCATCTCAAAAACTAAGCAAGATCGGTTAATTAAGCTGCTTTACGAAGATTATTATTCTAAACTGGCAGCATATGCTTCTTTTTATCTTAAAAATGATGAAACCCACGATGTTGTGCAGGAAGTTTTTCTCAATT